>WRHL01000004.1 GCA_009783245.1 Coriobacteriia bacterium | reverse complement strand
CGCGACCATGGACAGGCTTTCAACGCTTCCACCAGAAGAGGCTCTGGAATACTTCAAGGAGGGCTATGAGTGGGGTGGTGAAACACTTAAAAGCATCACTAAGGACGGGGTCACCTACTATGAGTTCTACCCTGGAGAAGAGCCCTTCTCGGTAGAGGAATTCATAGCATTTACTATCCGATATGCAGAGTTGGGAAACGAAGAGAGAGCTGCGATCTTTGAGGAAGCCGGCTATGACTGGCATATCGATGAGATCGTAGGTACGGTTGTATCTGACGATCCCTCCGCCGAGATCTACCTCATCCGCTTCTTACGAGGGCTTTAGACTTCCTGCTCTGTTGCGAGCTACGTTTTTTAGTGCGAACAGGACGACCACGAAAAGCCATTCTTGAGGAACAGCAACAATCAGCAAACCTAAAAGACAGGAGAGCAGGATAATGAAAAAGGCCTTTGTACTTACAGTAGCTATCCTGCTTGCGCTGTCCTCACTCATCGCTTGTGGTAGCGGTAACCCAGAAAGCAAGTACACCACGACTGCCCCGCCAATAGACATCAATCGTCCCTTTTCGTTTGTCCAAAGGACGGTGGAAGTCCCTGAGGAAATACTTGACCTGGAAGACGCGGGCATCTACTTCATCATCATAGACGGCGTGAGGTTTGATCTGGCAGACGCTACGCTACAGGATTTCTTCGATGCCGGCTTCTCATTCTGTGACAGAGTTGAAGACGTAAACCGAGAAATCGGGCCTAGGGAAAGCGCTTCGGATGAGTATTATTTCAATTTGACGAAGGGCAATTCCCTGTTTCAGACCATCGCCGTCTACGTAGAGAACCTTGCTGATGAGCCTTTGCCCCTCAAAGACTGTAGGGTGACGGCAATACACGTCAGCATTCACTCTATGTATGGGCATGTATGCAGCACGTGCTTAGACATCTCCCTGGTCTGTAATCTGGGTTTCACCTGGCTTGGGGAAAACGATAATGGGGAGAATGAGTTCAGCGTAGTATACGCAGAGGACGTATTCAGCGTATTTGGAGATAGCTACCCCACTCATCCAAACTATGTCTTCGTTGACAACGGGAAAGAGGGACAGGAAAGCAGGTCGTTCATCTTCACAAGAGGCGATGTCGACACCTTCAATGTACACGCTGTCACCATAAGATATGGAGGCGAACACTACATCAATCAAGGTGAGTATTTAGAAAGAGCGATCAGCGAATAGAGCAGAGATCGCCCCCGCTTGACTTGACCAGGCTAAAACCACATTATCCATCATGACCCTGCGGTTCTTATTGAATAGGACGAAATGGTTGCTCCTAAATAAGAACTGGGGATAATATCGCTCTATAGTGGCTCTTATCACAATCAGGGCTGGTCAGAGGGCGTTTTTTATGGTATAAAATGCAGTGCGTTTTCCCAAAGGGACAAACGCAAGGTTTTTTGCGGCTTAACAGCGGTGGTTTTGTAGTCGAGGAAGTGGGCGTTGTCCCGCTTTCTTTTGTTACAGGGGCACAAGCGACAGGGTCGCAGCCGCAGATGAACAGAAGGGACAGGCGTGCGAGGCGTTAAGGAACAGAGGCTGATTGACGTGCTGGAGCCGGAGGCTTTAGCACAGGGCTTCGAGCTTGTTGACGTGGAGTTTTGTGGGGCAGCGGGCAACCGTATCCTCCGGGTCCTGCTCGACAAGGAGGGCGGCATCGGCATAGAGGATATCGCCGCAGCCAATGCATGGGTTGACGCTCTGATAGAGGAGAACGCGCCTTTCAACAGCGCATTCACCCTGGAGGTCTCCTCTCCGGGCATAGACCGGCCGCTGAGGACACCTGAGCATTTCGCGCGGTTCACAGGCGAGGAAGCCCGCATCACCACAGAGCATATCGAGGGTAGGGCCAACTGGGCCGGCACGCTTGCGGGAGTCGCAAGTAGCGAAGAGAGTGGCGGCGATGAACTGGCCGTGCTTATCGTCATAGAAGGCGAGACACACAGCCTTCCCTTTGCGAAGATAAAGAAAGCGCACCTCAAGGCGCATATCGATTTCAACAGAACACAGGGCCTTTAGGCCAAAGCAAGGGATTGGATACGAAAGGATCAGCATGTCATCTGAGTTAATGACCGCCTTGGAGGCCTTGGCAGCCGAGAAGAACATCGACGAGATCTACCTGCTGGAGCGGCTTGAGCAGAGTCTCGCGAAGAGCTACGAGAACATACTAAAGCTGGAGTGGGACGCCCGGGTCATCATCAACCGTGAGACCGGCAACATCTATGTGTATGAGATGGTGCCCGTTGGCGAGCCTGATGAGGAGACCGGCGAATACGCGGAGTTCGAGGAGCGCGACGTGACGCCGCGCGACGTGAGCCGCATCGCCGCGCAGAACGCGAAGAACGTCATCCTCTCCATTGTGCGCGATGCCGGGCGGCAGGCCATCTATACCGAGTACTCGGACCGCAAGGGCGAGCTGGTAAGCGGTAATGTCCTGCAGTCCACACCTGATTTCACCATCATCAAGATCCGCGAGGGCGTGGAGGCCGAGCTGCCGCATTTCGACGTGAAGCGCTACCCCAGCGAGCGCAACGAGAAACCATCGAACGAGCATTACCGCCACAACCAGCGGCTCCGCTCCCTGATTATAGAGGTCAGGGATCCCAACATCCTGGAATCAAGCCTGCGCAACGAGAACACCCGGCCCTCCATTGTGGTGAGCCGCACCCATCCCGACCTTATCCGGCGGCTGTTTGAGATCGAGGTGCCGGAGATCTATGACGGCATCGTGGAGATCAAGTCGATCGCTCGTGAGGCCGGCGCCCGCTCCAAGATAGCGGTGTCGTCACGGGAGGCGAACCTGGATCCGGTAGGCGCCTGCGTGGGGCCCAAGGGCTCGCGGGTGCGCATGGTGGTGGAGGAGTTGCGCAACGAGCGCGTCGACGTGATCCAATGGGACGAGAGTCCCATTGTCTACGTGGCAAACGCGCTTTCACCGGCCAAGGTGAACAATGTGATCGTGGATGAGGAGACGCATTACGCTACAGTCATCGTGCCAGACGACCAGCTGTCTTTGGCCATAGGCAAAGAGGGGCAGAACGCCCGACTGGCGGCACGGTTGACCGGCTGGCATATCGACATCAAGAGCTCATCGCTGATGAGCGACATACCGTCTACCATCACCACGCTCTTCGATGACGATGAGCCCAGCGGTGAGAGTGAGGACGGCCGCTGCGAGTATGTCTCACCTGAGGGCATCCGCTGCCGCAATCACGCGCTGTCCGGTTCGAAGTTCTGCCGGCTGCATGAGGGCGGCGGCGCAGCCGTGGAAGAGAGTGCGGTTGCAGAAGACGGCCTGGCTGCGGAAGACCTGGCTGCGGAGGATGCGGCTGCGGTTTTCGTGATCGAGGACGATGAGAAGAGCGAGGAATAGCCGGTACATGCCAGTTCGGGATAACAAACCACGCAAGAAGCCTGAGCGCTCCTGTATCGCCTGTCGGACAACAGGCGAGAAGCAGGCGCTCATACGATTTGTCCGTATCGCCACCGGCGAGGTCCTCTGCGACCCCACAGGCAGGCAGGCGGGGCGTGGGGCCTATCTGTGTGCCAACCAAGAGTGTTTTACCAGCGCGCGAAAGAAGCATCAGCTTGACCGCGCGCTCAAGATCAATCTGAGCGAGGGCGACTACCAGCGTCTGGAAGAAGCGTTTGCGATCCAGTGCAGCAAAGTCGCTATGGTTTAGGAGCTATGCCTATGGCCAGTATGCGTGTGCATGAACTAGCAAAAGAATTCGGGATGGATTCCAAGGAGTTCCTTGAGAGACTGCTTGAGATGAAGGTCCCGGTAAAGAACCATGCGTCAACACTGAATGATGCCTATGTAGACAGGATCCGCAAGCGGCTTGCCCCTGAGCTGGCAGAACGTGCTGCAGCTGCAGAAGCAAAGCGTCAGGAGGAAGAAGCGAAGAAAGCAGCCTCAGAGGCGAAGGCTCGTGAGGAAGAGGAGGCTGCGCGCAAGGCGGCTGTGGAGCAGGAACGCGCAAAGCGCGAGAAGGAACGTCTTGAACGGGAGGCCAAGCTCAGGGCTGAGATCGAAGAAGAGCTTGAAGACGAGATCGATGAAGAGGGCCCGATTGTCTATGACGACGAGATCGAGGAGAAACCCGAGAAAGCCATACCGCGTTTCAGCGGGTTGTTATCGCAGATAGAAGCAGAGAAGAGCCGTCTGGATGCCGAGAAGGCCGCTAAGAAAGAGGCACGCGCGGCAGCTAAGGCTACCAAGGAGCAGCCTGAGCAGCAAGCTGGCATCAGCAGCGAAGAAAAGGCAGCGGCAATTGAAGCGAGTGAGGCGACAGCAGCGCAAGCCAAACCAAAATCCAAGCAGAAGGCCACGCCAGAGACCGAGTCAGAGCTGAAGCAGGAAACACCTGTTGCAACTGTATCCACTGAAGAGAAGCCAACGCAGGCGCCCCGGCGTAAAGCCGGCGCGGAAGCCTCAGACGATGAGCCGCTGCGGGGCAAGGGCAAGGGCAAGGGCAAGGGTCGCGGCAGGGAGCGGGAGCGCCAGGCTGCAGAGTTCAACGCCGATTCCTATCTCCTTGAGGACGACGACGCAGAAGACGAGCGGTATCGTCGCATGGCCGTACAGGCCGAGCAGTTCCAGCGTGAGCGCGTGATTGCTGAGGCACGGGCTGCTGTGGAGGCCGCTTCCGGCGAGGGCGAGGGCCGTCGTAAGAAGCGTAAGGAGAAGCGGGTCGCAGAGGCCAAGGAGAAGATGGAGCTTGAGGCCATCGAGAAGGGCATCGATCCAGAGTTGATCTTCGACGAGTCAGTCATCCAGATAACCACCGGTACCACGGTGCAGGAATTCGCCGACGCACTCAAGGTCCCCTCGAATGACATCGTCAAGCGCCTCTTCCTGCTAGGCTCACCGCTGACGGTTACCCAGACTATGAACGATGAGCTCATCGAGCTCATCGCCGACGATATAGGGCGCAAGATCCGCCTCATCTCCCCCGAGGAGGAGTACGCCGTTGTCTATAACGACCTTCCAGAGAGCCTGGAGGCACGACCGCCCGTGGTCACAGTCATGGGCCATGTGGACCATGGTAAGACCTCGCTTCTGGATGCCATCCGCGAGACCGGCGTGGTCGCCACCGAGGCTGGTGGTATCACCCAGCATATCGGTGCGTCGGTGGTGGAGATCAAGGATCGCCGTATCACCTTCATCGATACGCCAGGCCATGAGGCCTTCACTGCCATGCGCGCCCGCGGGGCCAAAGTCACCGACGTGGTTGTCCTGGTGGTTGCCGCCGATGACGGCGTCATGCCGCAGACCGTCGAGGCCATCCACCACGCAAAAGCCGCCGGCGTTCCCATCGTGGTCGCCGTGAACAAGATAGACAAGGCCGGCGCCACTCCTGACCGAGTGCGTCAAGAGCTGACCGACCAGGGTATCATCCCCGAGGAATGGGGCGGGCAGAATATGTTCGTGGATGTCAGCGCCAAGCAGCGTATCGGCATCGACGACCTGCTTGAGACCATCCTCCTACAGGCCGACGTACTGGAACTCAAGGCGAATCCCAACACCCTGGCATCGGGCTTTGTCATCGAGGCCAAACTCGACAAGGGCAGGGGCCCGGTTGCTACCGTCCTCATCCAACGCGGGACCCTGAAGGTGGGCGACGCCCTGGTGGTTGGCACCTCCTACGGGCGTGTACGCGCTCTCATCAGCCCCAAGGGCGAGACTATCGATGCGGCGAAGCCCGCAGATCCAGTCGAGATCCTAGGCCTCAACTCCGTCCCCGACGCCGGTGACGAGTTCCGTGTCTTTGCCGAGGAGAGCCAGGCGCGTTCTCTCGCCGAGGATCGCGCCATGCGCAAGCGTCTTGCCGAGCAACAGAAAGGACGCATGTCCCTGGAGGACCTGTTCGCCCACATCGAGGAGGGCAGGACCGCCGAGCTCAACCTGGTGGTCAAGGCAGACGTGCAGGGCTCCATCGAGGCCCTGCAGGACGCCCTCGACAAGATGGACCAGTCCGAGGTGCACATCAACGTCATCCACTCCGCTGTGGGTGGTATCACCGAGACGGACGTGACGCTTGCAACAGCGTCAGATGCCGTCATTATCGGCTTCAATGTACGCCCGCAACAGAAGGCTCGGGCCCTTGCCGAGAAGGAACGGGTGGAGATCAAGACCTACCGCGTCATCTATCAGGCCATCGACGATATCAACGCAGCCCGCGTAGGCTTGCTCAAGCCGGAGATCGTTGAAGAGGATACCGGCAGTGCGACAGTGCGCGAACTCTTCAAGATACCCAAGGCGGGGACCATTGCTGGCTGCATTGTCGAGGAGGGCGAGATCAACCACACTGACAAACTCAGGGTGGTGCGTAACGGCACCGTGGTCTTTGAGGGTAATGTCGGTTCGCTGCGTCACTTCAAAGAGGACGTCAAGAGCGTGAAAGCCGGCTTTGAATGTGGTATTGGCATTGATGGATACCAGGATGTCAAGGTGGGCGATGTGTTGGAGGGTTATACCGTCAAAGAGGTCGCCCGCGAGGGCTGAGTATCCGCTAAGAGGGCTGGCAGGGCGTGAAGCAGACAAAACAATCCCGCAAGGTCAATGAGGCCGTACGCACGGCGCTCGCGAGCATACTGCTGACGCAGGTTGCCGACCCGCGCCTGTCCCTGGTAACCGTCACCGGCGCTGAGGTCTCCCGGGACCGCAGCGTTGCGCATATCTACGTCTCGGCCGACCGTTTGTCCTATGCGGACGTCGAGGCCGGACTCGCAAGCGCAAAGGGGCATCTGCGCAGCCTTCTTGGCCAGGAGCTGGAATGGCGCGTGACCCCTGAGCTGCATTTCTACCTTGACACCACCATCGACGAGGCGGAGCGTATCTCGCAGGCCCTCAGCGATGTGCCAAAGACCCTGCAGATAGAAAAGGACGAGGAGGGCTATCCCTTATGAGTACTCGGATTCTGCTCCGTGAAGAGGTACTCGACCTGCTGGCCACACCGCGCGAGGTTGCTATCTGCGGCCATGTGAACCCTGACGGAGACTCATTGGGCTCAGCCCTGGCGCTGACCGCCCTGCTCAGAGCCAAGGGTCATACGGTCACAAACCTGCTGGCAAAGGGCAATAAAGCCCCTGAACTCTATGATTTCTTTGAGGACTATACCTTTACACCGGCTGCTGACTACAACAGGAAGCCGGATCTTTTCATTGCCATCGACGTGCCCAACAAGGACCGGCTGGGTGAGGCGGCAGTGCATTTCGACCGCGCAACGGAGACCCTGGTCATCGATCACCACCCCGACTACACGGGTTTTGCCACCCACTACTATGGCGATCCCAGCGTCTCTGCGACAGGCGCGCTTGTCTGGCGCCTGATCATGGCCAGCGAGGTCACTCCAACCAAGGCTATGGCAACTTACTGCTATGTCGCCCTGATTACCGATACGGGGCGCTTCTCCTTCCAGAACACCACAGCTGAGGCTTTCAAGGCTGCCGGGGAGATGGTCTCCTTTGGCTTGGATCCCTCTGCGATCACCCGCTTGGTCTACGATTCACGCCTGCTTGCCTCATTGCAGCTGGACGCAAGGCTCATCTCGCGTATCGCTTATGCAGCAGAGGGGCGGGTTGTCTACTCCTGGGTCACCGAGTCGGATTTCGTCGAGCTCAACGTCTCACGCGATGAGACCGAAGGCCTCCCTACCATACTGCGTTCAGTCAAGGGAACCGATGTTGCCGTTCTACTGCGCGAAGAAGATGGGCGGGTGCGGGTGAATCTGCGGGCCAAAGGCTGCTGTGATGTGGGCGCCTTTGCGCGCCGTTTTGGCGGCGGGGGTCACCAGGCGGCCGCGGGCTTCACGCTTGAGGCAACGCTTGAGGAGGTCAAGGCGCTGATCGTCAAAGAAGCCAGGACCTGCGTAGCCCTGCAAGCTGACAACCCTTCCGCCTGAAGGCCTGCAAAGATGACAAAGGCGCGGCGCGGCGCAACCGACCTCTGTGGCGTCATCGCGGTAGACAAGCCTGAGGGCATGACCTCGCACGACGTGGTTGACGCACTGCGTCGTCTCACCGGCGAGGGACGCATCGGGCACGCGGGCACGCTCGACCCCATGGCCACCGGCTTGCTGCTGGTATGCATTGGCCCAGCAGCAAGGCTCTCTGAACTGCTTATGGCGGGAGACAAGGTCTACCAGGCGCGTATCCGCTTTGGCGCCGCCACAGACACCGACGATGCACAGGGCGTGGTTATCGCCTCTGCACCGCTTGTGGCGAAGCTCTCAGACGAGCAGTTCGCGTTAGAGGTGCTTGCGGGCTTCCTCGGAGCGCAGGAGCAGTTGCCGCCGAGGTTCGCAGCCATCAAGAAGGATGGGCAGAAGGCCTATGTGGCCGCTCGCAAGGGCCTGGATCTGGAGCTCGAACCGCGCACCATAACCGTGCACGGGCTGCGGCTCTTAGAGGTTGGCGCTGAGCATTGGGATGTTGAGGCATGTGTCTCAAAAGGCGCCTATATCCGCGCCTTGGCTCGCGACATTGGTGAGGCAGTTGGGTCAAAGGCGCACCTTGCCTCCTTGCGCCGCTTGAGTTGTGGCACGGTTACGCTGGCTCAGGCCCATACGCTCAAGGAATTGGAACAGGCGGTTGCGGTTGGCGGTAGAGGGATAAAGGCCCTGTTCTTGGATCTGCAGACCGATCTGGGCATAACCCAGGAGTTGTTACCGGAAGGACTACGCAATGCCCTCTGAGAAAGATGTAAGTCGAGCAACCTCCCGTCATCGCGAGGGATTGCTACCTGTTCAAACCTCCCGTCATTGCGAGGAGCCGAAGGCGACGTGGCAATCTACGGCAGCGCTTACAGAGTTGGTAGACTATCACAGCGAAAAGGCCCCCATAATCCCCCTGGACTCCAACCCTACACTAGGCAACTTTGTCTGTGCAATGGGCGTCTTCGACGGCTTGCATGAGGGCCATCGCTTCCTTATCGCCGAGACCATAAAGCAGGCCAGGCAACTGGGGCTCCCTGCTATCGCCATCACCTTTGACCGCGACCCGGACGAGCTCTTCCTGGAACCCGCCAAGCAGCGCAAGCTCCTGATAAACGAGGACCGCATCAGCCTGCTTGCAGAAAGCGGGGTAGACGCTGTGCTGGTCATCCCCTTTGAGCGCGAGTTGTCACAGCGCGCCCCCCTTGACTTCTTGGAGGTGGTCATCGCCACACACGGCAACCCCAAAGGCATCCACGTAGGCTCCGACTTCCGCTTTGGCTACAAGGCTGCCGGTACGGTAGAGGATCTGCAGCTTTGGGGTGAGAGCCGAGGTTGCGAGATCTTCGCCCACAGGCTGCTTTCCGACGAAGGCTCATCCGTCACCGCAACCCGTATCCGCAACGCCCTGCAGGCAGGTGACCTGGCTCTGGCCAATAAGCTCCTCACCCGTCCACATTACCTGTGGGCCCGGGTGGTCAAGGGACGATCCGCTGGCAAGGAGCTGGGGTTTCCCACCGCGAACCTGGAGCTTGAGGAGCGGCTGGTCTGCCCTGCTGATGGGGTCTACGCAGGTGCGGTTGTTGTTGACGGGAAGCTTTTCAGGGCTGCCATCTCAGTAGGCGTCCCCTCCACCTTTGCAGGCGCTCCCTCCACCATCGAGGCACATATCCTCGACTTTGACGGCGACCTCTACGCCTGCAAGCTGCAGACCTTCTTCTTCTCCTACCTCCGTCCCATGATCACCTTCGCAAGTGTTGAGGAACTCCAGCAGACCGTCTTTGAGAATATCGCCCAGGCGCGCGACTACCCCCTCCCAGAGAACCTCCCTCTCCAATATCGATAAAATCAACCATTTCCCCTAAAACCTGCTGTTGTCGTTGCCCATTTTCCAGTAGAATTGCGGTGTCGCGCAGTTGCGCGTCTATTGTTTTGCGCCCCCGACTGTCTGTTTCGAGAGGAGAGCCATGTCATCCTTACCGTTGGTTATCGGCCTGGTAGCCGGTCTGGTCGCAGTTGTGTACGCAGCTGTCCTGATTGTGCGCGTGAACAAGCTGCCCGCAGGAAGCGAGAAGATGCAGAGCATCTCAGCCGCAATCCAGGAAGGCGCCATGGCATACATGAAGCGCCAGTATCGCACCGTCGCCATAGTGGCGGTCATCATAGCCGTAGTCCTGCTCATCCCCGGATTCCTGGGTGTCAATGGTTTTGGTGTTTGGACCGCGCTCGGCTTCCTGCTTGGTGGTATCGCATCCGCTGCAGCGGGCTTCATAGGTATGAGCATCTCGGTCCGCGCTAACGTGCGTACTGCTGAAGCAGCAAGAAGCGGCCTGGGCAAGGCGCTCAGAGTGGCCTTCCAGTCAGGAACGGTCACGGGCATGTTCGTCATCGGCCTGGGCATACTGGCTGTCTCCCTCTTCAGCTTTTTGGTCTCGGCAGGCATCGCGCCCTTCTCCGCCCTGGTGGGCCTTGGCTTTGGCGGCTCGCTCATCTCGGTCTTCGCCCGTCTTGGCGGTGGTATCTTCACCAAGGCGGCAGACGTAGGCGCCGACCTTGTGGGTAAGGTAGAAGCCGGCATCCCTGAAGATGATCCACGCAACCCCGCCGTCATCGCTGATAACGTCGGCGATAACGTGGGCGACTGCGCCGGCATGGCAGCCGACCTCTTCGAGACCTATGTGGTGACCACCGTGGCCGCCATGCTCATTGGGCATCTCGCCTTTGGCGCAGGTGGCCTGGCTGTTGCGCTTGGCTTCCCGCTTGCCATAGGGGCCGCCTCTATCATCGCCTCGGTCATTGGCACCATCTTTGTGAAGATGAGCCCCAACGGCACCATCATGGGCGCCCTCTACAAGGGACTCTGGATAGCGGCGGGTATCGCCGTTGTGTTGTTCTTCCCGCTCTGTCAGTGGCTTTTGGGTGACCTGACCGTCACCAACACGCTGCTGGCGCCCGCAGGTGTCACCCCGCTTGCCGTCTGGATCTGCGCGGTCATGGGCGTTGTGCTCACTGCCGGTATGGTCTATGTGACCGACTACTACACCTCCTCGTCCAAGAAACCTGTTGAGGAGATCTCAAAGGCCTCTGAAACCGGACACGCGACCAACATCATCCAGGGCCTGGCCGTAGGTATGAAGGCCACGGGTTTCCCCATCCTCATGATAGTCATCGCAACCCTGGTGAGCTTCTTCTTGGCCGGCATCTTTGGTATTGCCGTGGCGGCGCTGTCCATGCTCTCCATGGCCGGGATAGTTGTTGCCATCGACTCCTTTGGCCCTGTGACTGACAACGCGGGTGGCATCGCTGAGATGAGCGCTCTGCCCGAGAGCGTCCGCGAGAGCACCGACGCGCTTGACGCCGTTGGCAACACCACCAAGGCGGTCACCAAGGGTTACGCCATCGCCTCAGCGGCGCTCGCAGCCGTGGTGCTCTTCGGCGACTTCACCCACTCGATTGCCGATGAGGTCGGGCATGCCGCAGAAGCGCTCACCTTTGACCTCTCCAACCCCTTTGTCCTGGTAGGGCTCTTCATCGGTGGTTTGCTGCCTTTCCTCTTCGCCTCGCTTGCCATGACCTCTGTGGGCAAGGCCGCAGGTGGCGTTGTTGAGGAAGTGCGCCGCCAGTTCAAGGAGATACCGGGCATCATGGAGGGCACCGCAAAGCCCGACTACGCGAAATGCGTCGACCTGGTGACCCAAAGCGCACTCAAAGAGATGACGCTGCCGGCTATGATCCCCATCGGCGCACCCATCCTCATCCTTCTCATCGGCTTCATCCTCAAGGCTGTTGGCTATGACCTCGCCTTCGAGTTCACCGCGATGGTACTAGGTGGCGCCCTGGTAGGCACCATTGTCACCGGGCTCTTTGTGGCCATCTCCATGACCTCCGGCGGCGGCGCGTGGGACAACGCCAAGAAGCTCATCGAAGAAGGCAAATACGGAGGCAAGGGCTCCTTTGCCCACCAGGCCGCAGTCACCGGTGACACTGTTGGCGACCCCTACAAAGACACGGCGGGCCCGGCCCTGAACTCCATGATCAAGGTCTTCAACATTGTGGCCCTCCTGCTTGTGCCCCTGTTGGCGCTTCTGGCCATCTAGGGCTCGACCTGCTCGCTTAGTACAAGGGCAGGGGACACCCCCTGCCCTTTCTTTATCACGAGCAGAACGCTTCTTAAAACGAGCAGAACGGTTCTATCCCTGGTACGCGCCCTTTCGCCCTTGTGGGAACCGTGCCGCGAGCTGAGCTTATCGACTATACTCTCACCTGGAACCCTGAAGAGCTGGGAGACATGCATGAGACGATCCATTGCCCTGTTACTGGTTGCCGTACTTTGTCTAGGCGGTTGCACCAATCCAAAGGCTGATACGGGACAAGAGCCTGTGGAGGCCTCCCCATCTGCAAGCCTGCCCTCTGAACAAGCTGATGACAGCCAGGTTGAAGCCGAGGAGAGGCTTCCTGACACATACATCCCCCTGGCAGTCGACTACATCGAAAGCCGTCTTGCTGAGTTCGATCAGGTCCTCTATGTCTACAAGGACTTTGTGGACGGGGCGAATAATTACACGCAGAAGGCCTGGCTGGGCGACAGCAACAATGACATCCCCGAGATGCGTGAGGATGCCCAGGGACGCAACGGCACTACCGGCATAATGGCCGAGATCGATCTGACCAAGCACGCATGGGGCGGTTACATGTTCGTCAATGGCATCCTTTATCCGGGTGAGACGGTTCCTGCCCTTGATTTTGGTTGGGTGGACGCAGGGCTCGACCTTACCGGCGCAAGCAAGCTTGTTTTCTATGCAAAGGGCGAGAAAGGCGGCGAATGCCTGCAGTTTTTCTTGGGTGGTCTTGGCACAGACGTACTCATGCCTGCTGTGCCTTATCCTGATACAACAGGGAAGGTGTCCCTGCATGGCGTGACCCTCTCTTCAGAATGGAAGCGCTATGAGATCCCCCTTTCCTATATCGCCGATAAAAGCCGCGTTGGCTGTGGCTTTGGCTGGACAGCAAGCGGCAGTCAGAACCCGGGAGCACAGTCTGTCAGGTTCTATCTGGATGACATCTGTTATGAGTTCGACGAGCCACGCCTGCAACCACTGTTCCTCACAAGCTATGAGCCCGCCCCTCCAGGGACAGACGAAGCTGTGATAAACAACTTCGCGTACCTGTATGACAACGCAGCTGCGGCGCTCGCGCTTTCCTACGCAGGAAAACACGGCCGGGCGCGTCAGATTGCCGATGCCATGGTCTATGCATTGGAGCATGATCGCTTCTTCACAGACGGCAGGCTCCGCAATGCTTATTGTGGGGGCAACCCAAAGAGTTTTCCGGGATGGCAATCCGCGCGTGACAGCGAGTTCGCACGCCTGCCCGGGTTCTATGACACTGAGGCGCAAGAGTATTATGAGGATATGTACGCAGCCTCTACTTCTACAGGAAACTGCGCCTGGGCGATGCTTGCGCTGCTGGAGGTCTACGCAAACGCACCTGACCATACCGAGTATCTGGACGCCGCAATAAGGATCGCTGACTTTGTGCTGACGCTTCAGACGGGCAACGGCTTTACCGGAGGTTATGAGGGCTGGGAGCCTGATCCGGTGAAGGTGGGCTATAAATCCACCGAGCACAACACAGACTTGATCGCAGCTTTTGGCCGCTTGGCTCAGATCACCGGTGAGCAGCAATACGCGGTTGCATCCGACAACGCCCGGGCGTTTGTGCTCTCCATGTACGACGCTTATATCGGTTGCTTCTATACCGGCACACAAGACGATGGCATAACCGTGAGCACCGAGGTGATCCCGCTTGACTGCCAGACTTGGACGCTGTGTGTCCTGCGGGATTCGTTTGCCGACAGCGACAGGGTGTTGCGCTTCATCGAAGAACGCATCGCGATAGATGGCGGCTATGACTTTGAAGCTGACTCGAAAGACGGTGTATGGTTTGAGGGTACAGCCCAGATGGGTATCCTTTACCACCTTACCGGCAACACCCAGAAAGCGGCAGAGATCCAGGCATACCTTGAGATGAACCGCCTGCAGGACGGTAGCATCACCGCTGCTGACCGTGATGGTGTGACAACGGGTTTCCTGGTGACCGGTACCGACATCCCCTGGGTGTACGGCAAGCGGCAGCATCTTGGGGCAACCTGCTGGCTGGCGTTCCTCCAGCTGGGGGCCCGCAACCCCTTCGCCTATTGATGTGGTATCGTTGTCCAGCGCGCCGAATCCTATTTAGCCAAAGGTGAGTACTCTATGAGAGACACAGTATTGTTCGACCTTGATGGAACCCTGCTCCAGGTTACGCAGGACGCATTTATCGGCACGTATATCGCAGAGATCAGGAAGGTGTTCACCAGGTTGGGTCTGGACGCAGATCTGGCAGTGAAGGCCCTTTGGGCAGGTACCTTAGCCATGGTGCTCAACGACGGAAGTACGTTCAATATCCAGAGGTTCTGGCAGACCTTCACAGAGTATCTGGAGCTTTCAGAAGACAGGCTCAGCACAGTCGAAGCCGAGTGTGACAGGTTCTACACACATGAGTTCAATGTGGTGGAACAGGTGACCACGCCCAACAGCATTGCAAAGCGGCTTGTACACAGCTTGAAAGCAAAGGGCTATACGGTGGTCCTTGCCACAAATCCCTTGTTCCCCGCTTGTGCGGTGGAAACACGCTTGAACTGGATAGGGCTCAAGCCGCAGGATTTCGCCCTTGTCACCCACTATGCCAACAGCACGTACTGCAAGCCCAGCCTGGGATACTACCAGGAGATATTCACCAAGATAGGCAAGACACCCCAGCAGTGCCTTATGGTGGGCAATAACCCCGTGGAGGACATGAGCGTTGCCGAGCTTGGGACCGAGACCTTCCTGGTTACGGATTGCCTGGAAAGCGAGGGTGAGGTAGACATCACCACGTTCAGGCATGGCAGCTTTACTGAGCTGGAGGAATACCTGGACTCACTGCCGGATCTCTAGCGCCAAGCCCGGTATCCTGTACTGCAAGGGGGAGAACGTGATGAAGAAGCCCTATTTTGGCTGGTGGATCGTGGTGGTCGGCTTCTTCTTGATGATGTTCCTGTTCGCTCCGGTGATGAATCTCAGCGGATTCTATGTGATACCGCTATCCGAGAACTTCTCCATCCTACGCTCCACGGCCATTCTGGCCACCACCTTCTCCACGGTAACCTCGATGTTGGTATCCCTGTTTGCTGGCAGGCTCCTGTCAAGGTTCAACATCCGCAAGATGGTGACGCTTTTCCTGGTGCTGTCGGCGCTGGGGTGTACGCTGTGCGCAATGGCGCCGAGTTTTGGTTTTGTCATCGCCGGCTCGATCATCCGCGGCCTGTGCTATCCCTTTGTCACCACGTTGCCCCTCTCTATCCTGGTGGGCAACTGGTTTGGTAAGGCGATCCTGGGGCGTGCATGGGCCATCACAACCATGGGGACCGGCATAGGGCTTCTCGTGCTCAGCCCTGCCACAGCCGCCATCATGGGGCAGTGGGGCTGGCGCGGAGGATATGCCTTCTACGCACTGCTTGCCCTGGTCATGATCCCTTTTGTGCTACTGACTTTCTATACATGTCCTGACGATAAGGGCCTGGCGCAACTGGGGGGCAACGATGAATCCAAGACGGAAAAGACTGGCAGCGGCATAGCTTTCAGAGACGCCTTGCGTAGCCCGGTGCTCTGGCTCTACCTGGTATCCATCCTGCTCCTGGGAGGCTCGGGGCATAATTGGAATCTGAATGGCGCGGCCTACTTCAGTGACATCGGCTTCTCGCTTGCCCATGTCTCGCTGCTTCTCTCCATCGCTGCCGTTGGGATCACGGTCAGCAAGTTCGCGCTCGGCGCTATCTGCGACAAGTTCAGCATCAAAGCTGGCGTAGTGACAACCACGCTTGCCGTGATGGCTGGGGTGACGATCTTCATTGTCGCCTATTCCGTTCCTGTATTAGCCTATCCTGGCGCCATAGTGGTTGGTTTTGGTGTCACGGTGGCCACAGTGATGCCGGTGCTTGTGGCGCGGGACCTCTTTGGGGACCGCGACTTTGGCACCATCGCCGGGTTCATGCAGAGTTCCTCGATGCTCGGTTCCGCACTTGTACCGCTGGTCGCAGCAGCTGGCTATGACTGGTTGGGAAACTACATACCCGCATGGGGCGGCTCCTTCATCCTGTGTCTGCTGGCACTACTGGGAATCCTCACCGCCTACCGCTTACAACCGGCCCTGGCGGCAAGGCACTGGAATTCAGGCGCTACAAAGCTGTAGACGTCTATCGCAAGGATGTTATTCCTCAGGGATTTCATGACAAAAGGGATGTGACAAAGGGTGACAAAAGGGACCGTCCCTTTTGTCACATGACAAAGGGGACGGTCCCTTTTGTCACCCTTTGTCACATCCCCCTTTGTCGTACTTTTTAATGACGAGAGCGTGTATCCCTTTGTCATAGGAGTCAGGCAAAAAGCTTGAGCGGTTTGCGAAGAGAGTATATAATAAGATATACAATGTATATTGCTAGGAGATGGTCATGGGAAATACAGCGGTAATAGGTATGTGGGGCAACACACAGGCCATACGCCTGCCAAAAGCATATTGTGAACAGCTTGACTTGCATGCTGGTGACGAGGTTGACCTCAGTTTAGAGAATAATAGACTGGTCATTGAGAAACCTGAGGATCGCTACACCATCCAAAACCTTATCAAGGACTGGAACGGTGTCCGTGGCGGTGGCCCAGAGCTTGACTGGGGCGAGTCGATGGGTACGGAGGTCTGGTGATGATATACAGCCAAGGCGATATCATCGAGGTTGACTTCAGCCCCAGTGTCGGGCATGAAGCTCAGAAGCGTCGTCCCTGTATTGTTGTTAGTAATGAGACCTACAACATATCCAACAGCACTACGCTTGTGTGCCCCATCACTTCTACTCAGAATAACCACTACCTGCATTTTCCTGTTGAAGAAGGTTATGATATCGCCGGCTTCATCATCGTAGAACAGGTAAAGTCATTCGATCTTGATGTCCGTCCAACCAGACTGATCGCCCATTACCGAGACGAGCACCTGACACCCATCCTCAGCGTCCTGCGATCGTTTTTCTGATAGCGTCTTTGTGAAAACCAGACTGTGGTTTTATATCTACGTATAATTCGTCCATCTATCATATGCTACAGCGTAAGCCTGGCCCTGTGCACACTTTTGGTGATGTCTGGAGGTACTTGGGCAGGCGCCAGTGGGTGCGTCAACTGCGACTGCGTTGGAGCGCTGCATGTTACTGGCAACATATTATTATTGCTAAATCCCGAAGATGCCGCCGATGGCTTCGAGAACGGTGGACATGGTGTTCTCGTCTAGCGTGCCATCAAGTTTTGTGCAATTTCGCTTCGAGATGTCAATCGAGCGGAGCTGTTCAATACAGAGAAAGCCCTCGGTTGGGTTTTCTGGGGGTATCTCTATGTGAAGGGGATGTTTGTTTGCTGCTGTAGTGATGGGGCAAACGACAGTAAGGCTTGAGAGTACATTGTTAAAAAAGCCCACGCTTACTACCAGTGCGGGTCGTCGTCTGGCTGGTTCATGTCCCTTGGTTGGGTCGAAGTCGACCTCAATAACATCTCCTTGTTCCAGTAGTGGGCTCATAGGACAACCTCTGCCCCAACATCTGCGTCGCCCCACTCTTCACCGATTCTCTCTCCACTCCAGCCGGCTGCAAACTCCTCCAGGCTCATTACACGCCTTCGTGTATAGGTAGGCGTTTCTTTGTGTTCAAGAATGATCCTGCCCTTATCGTCAACAGCGATGAGTGCACTGTCACCAATGTTGAAATGTGCTGCCCGGCAAATGTTTTTAGGTATGATTACACCCTGGCTGTTACCCCACTTTGTCAGGGTAGCTGTTGCTGTATCATCCATTCTTTATCCTTTCACCTGCATGCAGATTCTATGGTTATACCTAAGTATAACCTGAGTATCAGTGTAGAACAAGAGTGAAGCCGAAGGGCCGCTCAGAACATGACAAAAGGGACGGTCCCTTTTGTCACCCCTTGTCACATCCCCCTTTGTCATAGTCCCCATTCTGTCCTGAGCCCGCATAACGCGCAGTTTGTCTCGCAGCAATCGATGGTTTTGGTTGTAGCTATGAAAGTCAGTAACGAGTATTCTGAATATATTATGAATTCCATGTTATGAGACAAGGAGGAAAGAAGCATGGAGAATCAAGAGAAGGGAGCCTTAAGTCGCCGGTCATTTCTGACTGGTGCGGCTGCTACGGCCGCTTTAGCAGTGGCAGCGACAGGTCTGGCAGCCTGTACGCCTTCCGGCGGTGGCGGCGGCGGTGGCGGTGGCGGCGGTGAAGTAACTCCGGAAGCGCCTACCGGTAATACTGGGGTGACTGTAGGGCAAATAAACCCCCAGGATTATGATTACCGGACCAATACCATCACTGATTTTGCCAACAGCGCGTTCTTCACACCCTGGCAAATCGGGTCACACACCATTCCCAACCGGATGGTGAAATCTGCGGCCTTCCAGCTGGCTTTCATGCGCGGCAATCCAGATGAATACATCACCTATTACAAGCGCATGGCCGAAGGCGGCGTCAAGATGATCTGGATAGAAGACTGCGCTAGTTTATGGGATTTCACCGCCAGCCCCATGAAACCGCCTATGGAAGCATTCGATATGCCGGCCTTGCTGAGCGAGTTACATGGCGCCGGCGCTGTCGTCGGTTATCAGTTCGACACCATGGGCTCACCGGTTGGCCCTTTGACCTTCAGCCGGCCCTTCATCGCCAACTACAGCACCGAGGATGTCAAAAGCTGGGTACAGGCCATTATCGACATCGGCGTGCGGCTTAAGGAGACGGGCTTTGACGCCTATGAACTGAACTTCGCCGCCAACAACCTGGGCCAGTCCTTCTTCTCCCGTGCGCGCAATACCCGCACGGACGAGTACGGTCCACAGTCACTGGACAGTCGCTGCAAATTCATGGAAGAGTGCATCTCTGGGATCAAGGCAGCCTGTGGGCAGGATTTCATCGTGCAGCTGCTGATCAACGGCGTTGAGGAGAATGACGCGGTTTTAGGCGACAGCACGCAATATGTAACGGTCGAGGAGACCAAGGCTATTGCCAAAAAGGCGGAAGCCGCCGGCGCTGACGCCATCCATCTGCGTATCGGCCCCAACATCATGCATATCGCCCAGTTCGCCTCCGAGCTCTATTTTGCACCAAGAGGTCTTGAGGGGCAGACCGGACACGGTGCGCGTTTTGATTTCTCCAAGCACTACGGTGGTATCCTGCGCGGAAGTCACTCTGGTTGCGGTATCAATCTCGACCTGGCTGGCGCCATAAAAGAGGCCGTGTCAATCCCCGTGGGGTGTGCCTCCTACAATGATCCGGCCCAGGCGCCTGATTATTTCGAGCAGGCGATCCTTGATGGCAAGGTCGATTTCCTTATCATGAACAGGCCATTATGTGTCGATCCCGGCTATGTTAACAAGCTCATGGAAGGCAGGATCGACGAGATCGCCCCCTGCACGCGCTGCCTGCACTGCTTCTACGATTCCGATCTCAAGGGTACCGCGCTGATGGAGCACTGTCGCGTTAATGCTGCCAACTGGCGTGCCTATGGCCCCGTGATGCCAGAGGGTTACACCCCCGCCCCCGCAGCTGGTGACAAGAAGGTCATGGTTGTAGGCGGTGGTCCAGCCGGTTGTGAAGCAGCACGTATAGCCGCTCAGCGCGGTTACAGCGTTACCCTCTACGAGAAGACCGGGGTTTTAGGCGGACGCCTGGAAGGCGCCGAGTCAATCAAGGGCCCGCACGAGAACCTCAGGCGCCTTGCGACCTATTTTGCCAAACAGCAGGAAGTATGCGGCGTCAACGTGGTAACCGGTACCGAGGTGGACGCAGATCTCATCAAGAGTGAAGCTCCCGATGTTGTCATCCTGGCCACCGGTGGCATCCGCACCTCTCTGGGGCTTACCGCCTCAGGGAAAACAGCTGTCTATGACTTCGAGAACTTCATTGGCGCTGACCTGGGTATAAAGGTTGTGGTTTGGGGCGGAAACTGCCATGCCGTGGATACTGCCGTCTATCTGGCGGGCCAGGGCTACAAGGTGGATATCGTGGCTCCAGACAGCTATCCCGTACCTGCGCCGTTTGGTATGCCGTCACCTCTTGATCCGCTCAAGACCTTTGACAAGGGCCATTCGGGGAACATGCGCGAGTTCCTCTTGCCAGCGCTCACCGCCACCGGATGCCATATCTGGTGTGACGCAAAGATCAACTCAGTCGGTGATGGTTTTATCGAGATCACCACGGATACCGGGCTGAAGCAGACCATTGCCTGCGACTCCGTAGTCGATGTCAGCGACCTGCTGCCAAACAAGGCTCTGCTGGATGGTCTGAACGGTATTGAAGCCTATGCCATCGGCGACTGTGACGTACCCTATAACATCGCTGAGGCCATCTCTGCCGGCAATCTGACCGCACGCATGCTCTGAGCAACTCTCAACAGCTTGAACTCGAAAAGGAGGCCTGTCCCTTGGGGCAGGCCTCTCAATCTCTGTCGATGTGCTGTCTTTAGTCTACTAAAATTTGGAACCTTACTGTCCATACAAAAGGCGGTTATCATTAAGCTTAGTAAACTGCGCCTTTACACCAGTAGGTCCAGATAGCGGTTCATGCCCTCAAGCCCGTTGTTATCGTCAGCGATGCCCTTGATGATCTTCTGCTGGAGCTGTGCTGTCGTGAAGTTGTAGACGCCTATCGCAAGGATGTTATTCATCAGGGATTCAAGGTAATAGGGGCAGTTGAAGACGACGCTGCCGATGAGGATGATCTTCTCCAGGTACAGCGAGGTAAGTGTCAGGCACAGGGCGTGGGCGAGGGGATAGGTGCAGAAATCGATGACCTTGCGTGAGAAGTCATCATCGTATCTGCTTGCCAGGCAGATGCTTTCTGCTGTCATAATCTGGGTGTCGCGCATGATGGATTGCAGGTAGGACTCCTTCAGGCTTCCTTCCTTGAGTTGCTTGGCGACCTCTTCGATTCCTCTTCCCGAGGAGATCACATTGATATGGTTTGCTCCAAAGCCGCAGGTACAGGGCACGTTTACCTCAGCATCCAGCGGCGCTGGCAGGTAAGCAGGCAGGTGTCCGAGCTCGCCCTCAAGACCCTCGGGGCCAAGCTGGAGTCTCCCGTCGATGACAACCTTATTCCCCACACCGGTGCTGACGGTGACCAGCTCAAAGGAGCGGTAGGTATCGATGTAGCGGAAGGCTGCCGCAGAAAGGTCGTTGATCACCCGCACCGATGCGATGCCGGTGAGTTTTTGGACTGCGCCCTGCAGGTCGAGCGGCTGTGCGAGCCTCGCTCCATGGATGTTAGGGCTGGCCAGGATGTTTCCGGCAGCGGACACAGGGCCGGCAAAACAGATGCCAATCTCAGAGATCCTGTGTTTATCGTCACCTATTGCCTTGACTATGAATGTGAGCAGGCTCTGATTGATCTCCAGCGGAGTGAGGCCCTGCAGATGGTTTGGCGTGGGCATTTTCCCACGCGACACAAGCGTTCCACCGTCGAACTTCGCATATCGGGAAAAGGTGCCCCCTATGTCGAAGACAATGCGCATCAAAGGTACCGCGGCCTCCTCCCGCTCCTGTTCATATTGTTCAGAATTTTTGTTCACCCCCTATAGTAGCGGTATAGTGGTTTCTGTTGCGCTAGAAACACGATTTAAGGACGCGGATGGCAAAATGATGCGTATGTCAGGGGTTGGTGTGGACGTAAAAAAGTTAGTTGCCGCCTTGACTTTGGACGAGAAGGTCGGCCTGCTGAGTGGCAGTGACTTCTGGCATACCAAGGCAGTGGAGCGCCTGGGCCTGCCCTGGATCATGGTTACCGATGGCCCCCACGGCCTGCGCAGGCAGGAGGAGGGCGTTGACCATGTTGGGCTGGCGCAGAGTGTGTCGGCAACCTGTTTTCCTCCTGCCTGTGCCACTGGCTCCAGCTTTGATGTACGGCTTCTGGCTGAGATAGGTGAGGCCATTGGTAAGGAGGCTCTTGATCAAGGTGTGTCGGTGGTGCTGGGGCCGGGGGTCAATATCAAGCGAAGCCCACTGTGTGGGCGCAACTTTGAGTACTTCAGCGAGGATCCCTGGGTGTCTGGGAAGCTGGCCGCGGCGTGGATAGCAGGTGTGCAGAGCAGGGGAGTGGGTTGTTCGCTCAAGCACTTTGCCGCCAATAGCCAGGAGTTCTGCCGTATGGTCTCTGACTCGGTGGTGGATGAGCGCGCCCTGCGCGAGATCTACCTTACGGCCTTTGAGATCGCCGTTAAGCAGGCCCAGCCTTGGACGGTGATGTGCAGTTATAACCTTATCAACGGCTTGTATGCAAGTGACAACAAGGAGTTGCTGACCAGCATACTGCGGGACGAGTGGGGCTTTGAGGGCCTGGTGGTCAGTGACTGGGGTGCGGTGAATGACCGGGTTGCCGGGGTGAGTGCGGGGTTGGATCTGGAGATGCCTTCTTCTGGTGGTTTTCATGACGCTGCCATTTTGGAAGCTTTGTGTGAGGGGCGCCTGGCAGAGGAAGAGCTTGACCGTGCCTGCGAGCGCATTGTGGCGCTGGTGTTGCGAGCGCTTGCGGTGAACGACGCACTTGTCTGCGACTACGCTGCCCATCATGCACTTGCCCGCCGTGCTGCCGCTGCCAGCTGTGTGCTGCTGAAGAACGAGGAGGCTGTCCTACCGCTGGATGCGGGGCGCTCCGTTGCCGTCATAGGCGCCTTTGCCAGGCAACCGCGCTATCAGGGTACGGGCAGCAGCAAGGTCAACCCGCAGCAACTGGACACCGCTTGGGCAGAGCTTGCGGCTCTGGGTTTTGATTTGCACTTTGAGCCAGGTTACAGTCTTGCCCGCTTTGCCCAACCGGATGACGCGCTCATCAATGATGCTGTTGCGCTTGCCAAGGCATGCGATGTGGCCCTGGTGTTTGCCGGGCTGCCCGACGAATACGAGAGCGAGGGCTTCGACCGGCCCAGTCTTGACCTGCCTGCAGCCCACCAGAGGCTCATCGAGGCTGTTGCCGCCGTCAATTCCAAGACGGTGGTCATCCTCAGCCTGGGCGCTCCGGTTACCACCCCCTGGGCTGACAGGGTGAGCGGGCTTCTAGTCAGCTACCTGGGCGGTGAAGCTGGAGGCGGTGGTGTAGTCGACATTCTGACGGGACGCAGCTGCCCCAGCGGCAGGCTTGCTGAGACCTGGCCGCGCGCCCTGGCGGACACACCCGCGCACCCCTGGTACCCCGGCGTTGATAAGACCTATGCCGACAAGGACGCCGAGTACCGCGAGAGTGTGTTTGTAGGCTACCGCTACTATGATACGGTGGGCATCGAGCCGGCCTGGCCTTTTGGCTTTGGCTTGAGCTATACCAGCTTTGCATATTCTGACCTGCGGCTTTCTGCTACAGAGTATGCCGGTGGAGAGCTTGCCGTGAGCTTCACGCTTAGGAATACGGGCGTCTGTGCGGGAGCAGAGGTAGTGCAGCTCTACGTGGGACGCGATGAGGTTGCGGAGGGCGGAGAGTCCGGGGTTTATCGTGCGAAGCGGGAGCTCAGGGCTTTTGACAAGATTTATCTGGAGCCAGGTGAGAGCACACGGGTTGAGCTGAAGCTGGATGAGCGCGCCTTTGCGTACTACAACGCGCCGCATCGCAGTTGGGCGCGGGAGGGCGGCAGCTACCTGATCGCGCTTGGCTCATCCAGCCGCGACCTGCGTTTAGAGGCCAGGGTGCTGGTGGCTGGCGACGGGCTGGAGGAGGCGCTTGGTGATTTGCGGCAGCGCGCAGCGGCCTACTTCGACCTGACGGCCACGCCGCTAATAGTCCCTGACGAGCAGTTTGAGGCGCTGCTCGGGCGGCCTCTGCAACGTGACGCTGCGCGTGCCAGACGCTACGACCAGAACACCATACTGGGCGACATCAGACACAAGCTCATAGGGCGGGTGATGATACGGCAGATCCGGGCGCAGGCGACCAGTATGCTGGAGGGCCAGGAGATGGAGGGCCTGATGGATGCGGTCATCTACGAGACGCCCTTGCGTAGCATGGTGATGATGTCCGGTGGCGCCTTCACTGCTGGCATGATGCATGCGCTTATCGACCTGCTCAACGGGCGGCTTATTGCTGGGCTGCGCGGCCTGCTCAAGCGCGACAAGCAATAGAGAGCGAGTTGCCGTTTGCCCGCGTGAAACTGTGGCATGCGGTACACTATTGGCATGATTGGTGAGGATGACATCAGGAGGGTGCGCGAGGCGACTGATATTGTCGAACTCATCGGCGAGCGCGTGGTCCTCAAGCAGCGGGGGAGGGAGTTTTGGGGTAACTGTCCTTTCCATAACGAGAAGACCCCGTCCTTCAAGGTTGACCCAGCATCCCAGTTCTACCACTGTTTTGGCTGTGGCGAAGGCGGCGACGTCTTCAAGTTTGTCATGAAGCTTGAGAACGTCGAATTCCCGGATGCCATCAGGTCGCTTGCCCAACGAAAGAACATCGAGCTTGTTGAGGAGCGCGGCGAGGCGCCACGTGGCAAGAAGGCGCGGCTGTTCGCCGCGTGCGAGGAGACGGCAACCTTCTACCACCAGCAGTTGATGCGGGTGCGAACCGCTGAGAGCGATGCAGCGCGCGCCTATCTGAAGCAGCGCGATATGGGAGGCGAGATACCGCGGCTCTGGCGCTTGGGCTATGCGCCAGGCAGGGGAGTCTTGGTGAGACATCTCCAGAAGAAGGGCTTCACCAAAGACGAGCTGATCGAGGCGAATGTCGCCTATGTCCCTGAAGGAAAGCGCGGTGAGCTGCGCGACCGCTTCTTCAACCGCATCATGTTTCCCATCTCTGACCTGCAGGGGCGCACCATCGCCTTTGGCGGACGCATCCTGGGGCAGGGCGAACCCAAGTACCTCAACAGCGCTGATACCTTGCTCTTCCATAAGCGCGACAACCTCTTTGCCATTGACAGGGCCAAGGCAGCTATCACCTCCTCTGGCCTGGCGTTGGTGGTGGAGGGGTATACCGATGTCATTGCCATGCATAAGACAGGCTTTACGCAGACCGTTGCGACATTAGGCACAGCGCTGACACCTGAGCACCTCAAGTTGCTCGCTCGCTTCACGCAGAAGGTGGTGCTGCTCTTTGACGGCGATGAGGCAGGACAGCGTGCCGCGGACAAAGCTGCCGACCTGGTCAATGTAGTTGCGGCTTCCACGGGGGGCCGCAAGGCCGACGTGTTTGTGGCTACGTTGCCGGGTGCGATGGACCCTGCGGATTTCTGTGCGAGCGAAGGCCAGGCGGCTATGCAGGAGGTGCTGGACGCTGCAGTGCCGCTGCTGCGTTTCGCCATCGACCGCCGTCTGACGGCCTGGGATCTTGAGAAGCCGGAGCAACGTGCGCGTGCGCTGGATGATGTGGTACGGCTGCTGGTGCCTGTCAGAGGCAGCCTGCTTGCGGCGGACTACAGCAACTACCTGGTGGATGTCTTTGGTGTTGAAGAGGACGCCATTGAGACAGCCCTGAAGAATGCAAAACCCTTGGTGGTCTCAAGTGCGCTGTCAAGTGTTGAGAAGACAGAGACAGAGCCGCAGAAAGCCCTGTTCACCCCAGCAGAGAAGATCAAGGACCGTACTACGGCCCTGGAGTGTGAGTTGCTGTTCCTTTTCATAGAGCAGCCAGAGGTCCGCGAGCGTCTGGTAGAGGCTTTTGGACGCATCAGCTGGAGCCTTTCCGAGCATGAGGCCATTGCCAAGATATTGGTCGCCCTGGATACAGGGGATGAGCCAGAGGTTATGCTCTCCAGGCTGACCGCACGGATGCCCGATGCCTCCAGTGTACTCTCGGGCACAAGATTGGCGGGTTTCTCGGGTGAACCACCTACCCGCCTGGCAGGCATGCTGATGTTCAGCATTCGGGAGGGGCAGCTTAAGCAAACCATCCACAACGAGAATACGCGCTTGCGTCGTTTGGACAGGGAGCAGCAGTCCGAACAGTGGGACGACCTTTTCAGGCACATTGCAGAGCTGCAGCAGGAACTGAGCGATCTACGCCGTAAATACCAGACAGAGTGAGGGTAGGACCAAAGGCATGCGAAGGGAAACAAGATATCGTATTGCGTCATACATGGAACTACTCGAAATCCGATTCGTTTCGGCATGATTAATCTACTCGAAGGGATGCCCCCCTCCTTTACTTTACTGGAGCAATAGGGTTATTGTACTACTCCCTTATGAGGGGTTGCCCTGCTGCTGTCAACAGTGTCGCGCGGCCACCCACCAAGGTATTTGCTGAAAACGCGACATGTGGCCCGCGTCATATTGTGCTGATACGGCTGTTGCCGTATCAGCACAGGGTGCCTTCGGTATGCCACATGAGGCAAAGCAGGCCCTCTTCACATCTCTGCCAACTTGTACAGTTCGCTGACCAATCTGGTCACCTAACGGTGGAGCTCTACTGGATTGAGTGTAGCGAACATCACCGACAACAGCTTTTAGTGGCCTTGTCGATGTGCCTTGAAGCCATCACGCGCTTGCAGGGGGTAGCAGGCTCGTCAAGCCTGCGTATCACCCGTCCACTGTCGCGTGTCTTGGGCTTAAACTTTTGAGAGAACAAGAAGAAGTTGGTCAAAAGACGCACCCTCTCATTTGCACTCCGATTGGCAATTGGCCAGACCATGTTTAAATAGTTGCATTACTTGACAGAATATAAACCGCAATGTAGAGTGCTATATTGTTGTTTAGTGTAACGTATTTACTGCCAACGTGCTTTTTTACTGTTACTCACGGAGCAGGCTTTTTGGCATTGTCATTTGTATCCGTTTCTCGAGTTTTGCTATTTACAGGTAGAAGTGCGTTGTTTGGGCGGTGATATGTAGACATAACTACTAGCCTGGTATGCTATTTAGTGAGAGAGGGGAGCTTTTATGAAAATGAAGCGCAAGTTGGTAGCCCTATTTCTGGCTGTAACCTTAGGGCTTTTTTCTGGAGTTGGTACAGCTTTTGCATACCAAGAGTCTGCTTGGTGGGATACTGGCCAAATAAATGGACTGAACTGCACACAATGTGCTGGCATTACTGCTTGGTATGAGTGGTGGACTGGATACGGATGGGCTGATGCTCAAACATGGGTAAGGCCGACTAACAGGGCGGCAGCCGCAAAAGAATTTGGAGCTAAAGCCTTTGTTTGCAGCCCAAGTGGCGTTGTGTTTGCCTACAGTGACTGGGTGTATAAGGGAACGGCTACCCCCGCTGGAACGTGGTGGAGTGTTTGGCGCACCGTAGAGGTTACGCGTGGCTCATCTTGGATTAGCTGGGGAGAAACCCGGCATTGGGATGGCTACGATTATACCTCACACTGGTATAACACCTATAAATCCCCGCCAGAGGCAGCTTACTGATTTTTAAAGACGAGGAGTTCAAAATGGCTACAAGAAGCATGGAAAGGGCATTGTGGGTTGGTTTCGTGTCACTGATTTTTGCTGCTTGTTTAGTTGTAGGCTATCTCATTGCCTCCTCAATTGCTCAAGCAGATGCCAGCGAACCAGAATACAAGAAGAACAGTGACGGTTTAACCTACGGTACCGTTATCGAGGCCTCGCCTTGGGGGGAAATGCCAGACCTAGTTGCTGTAATGGCCACTAATGGTGAAGTTGGCTACGTATACTGGTCTGTAATAGAAAACACTCCACCGCCGCCCGCAAACCCAGAAGAAGCAGAAAGATATATGAACGATAAAATTGCACGGGATTCTGTTTTGCTTGTTGAGTTCCTGGCAGAAGACCTTGATGTTGAGGTTAATACTGGTGCCGTTAACGCATTGCTTGCATATGAGAGCGCAGAAGCCTATATGGTAGGACAAAGAACAGCACCGGGAGTCATGTGGACTGTTGATGAAGAAGCAAGAATATCTCTAGCTGAATCTCTTAACATTGACGCCGCAGATCTACCTGAGGGTATAGAGCTTAGAGGCCTACTTACTCGTGTGTTCTCAAGAGTTCAAAATGAAAACTTCGTTGAGATACCCGTGTATCTTGAAGACGGGAAAACGCAAATCGGAGTCTTTAGGGCTCCAGCATAAGAGCAGTAACAAGAGTCTGCCCACTGCTATTCTGAATCCAGGAATCAGTTCCCGTTAGGCTGGAACCGAGAGTGGTGGCTGTCGCTGTATAACAGTGTCGCGGTGTGCCTTGCGCTCATGCCTGTACTTAAACATGCGAGGTCGGTACGACTTAAACATCTGACCATGGTTGCCGACAAGGGGCTCTACACCTCTGACAACACCGCCGCCTGCTTCCTTGATGAAAACGGTTTCATTTTCTCCCAGACGGTATTGGGTGCGGACAAAGTGCTAAAACTGGGTAAGGGGTTAGGGTGGCTACCAGGGAGGCTAGGACTTCCGTTTCAAGGATTGCAATATGCAAAAGACATGAGGGTATTCTTGCTGGTATGAAGAGTCTTTTGTCAAGAGCCAATAATTAGGCAGCCCTTTGACTAACCGGACAAAAGGCTGCCTTCTATCTCAAACCTCTTTGCAGTACTCGTTTGGCGTGTCTAATGACGAATTTTTGTAAGTCTGGTATCCGCGTGTTGGTTAACGCATTCCGATGCTTCGGCTGGGGATTTTCGCCTGTCTAAAACCGCGCATAGCTTAAACGTGAAGCCGCGCATAGCAAGCCCGCGAGTTTCCCCAAGCACCATCGTACGAGAGCCGCAAAACAGGGTAAGATCGCTTTTTTACACAGGTTAGACCCTAGCCGTTGCCAGCACCCAGACCCATCTTGCAAGCTCACGTGCCACAGCAGAGTTCACCAGGCACAACGGCTTGTTCTTACTTCTTAGGTGTACATACCGTTTATGAAGCCTCCTGTTGGCCTTATCGGCAATCGCTGCTATTTCTGCCGGCACTGCTGTCATGGTTTTCGTTGCCTCGACGCCGTTGGGGTAATAGCGCCTACCTTGTAACCAGGCAGCCTCAGTGAGCAGCTTCCTCAGATGGGTGTTCCCCGTTTTTGTAATTCCTCCGCGCGAAGTACTCTCTCCACTCGAGCTTTCTGTCGGCACAAGCCCCAGGTAAGACATGAATGCCCGAGCATTCGGGGAAACGATTGAAGCCACCGATTTCTACAACGATAGAAAATGCAATGAGAGTACCGATACCTCTGATGCACTGGATACGCGCCACACGCTCAGCATACAGGCCGTCTGTTGCCCGGACTTTAATCTGCTCGTCCAATCGCTTCTTTTTCTGGTTTGCCTGCGCGATGCCTGCAATGTATTCTTCAAAGGTGAATTGCTCATCGGCCAAATCGAAGTGCAACGTATCCAGCCACCTTTTATATTTCTTCGTGGAAGTCGAGCCACCGTCGTAGGCCACGCCCTTGCGGAGCAGAAACGACCTTAAAAGCAGCTTAGATCGAGTAAGCTCTAATCGGGCATCCTCGCGTGCCCGCACTGCATCACGCGCTGCCTCTTCTTCAGGCAGCGGGATGTGTACAGAGACGATATTGCCCACAGCAAGCATCCGTGCCAAAAAGACCGCATCCAGCTTATCGGTCTTTATACGATCACCTGCTGGACGCAGCATCTTCGTCACCGCACCGACCTCACACCCAACTCCAAGAATACTCAGCTTCCTTGCCAAATCGAACCCTGTAGGGCCAGACTCGTATACTGCACATACAGGAGTTGGAAGCGAGAGCGCCCACTTAGTAACCTCTAGCGGAGAATAAGCAAATGATCTTTCAATAATCTCTCCAGTCTCTGGAACGAAAGCTGCCGCTTTGATAGAACGGGCGTGGACATCGAGTCCGATGCTGGTACGATGGTTCATAGCTGAGACCTCCTCATTATTGTGGCACCGGCATGCCAGCTTACGTAGACGTTGTGCTGATTATGCCCCAGATTCACGTTATGCTGTAAGCGTCGTTGTTAATGAAGAGGGGTCTCAGCCTTCCTCTTCATATCGTCAAAACCAAGAAGCATTAACCCTACACTTTATTAAGCATGCGCAGAAAAGGGGCCATCCTTGCTGATTGATTCCACGTTTCTCATTCTTTGTTGCATAAGATGGGAAGACAGGGGGGTGTCCCTATAGTTTTGTCAAGTAGACTATTTGGAGTTTTTTTCATCCTCTTCCTCTTCTTTAATTGTCCTGCTGGCAGCCAAATACATCCCAAGCGTCATATGGGTATGACGTATTTCTGCTGAATTTGGGCGTAGAGAAGTGACTCCTTGCTGAGGGAGCAGGACTACAGGGTTGCCTGCCTGCATTACGCAGCCATACGGTATGGCTTCTGGTCGCGCACGATGGCATACATGATCTTCAGACGTCGCCTCGCAAGGCACATGACGGCGGCATTGTGATTCTTTTTCTCAGCACGTTTTTTGTCGTAGTACTCACGTGCGAGCGGATCTGAGCGAATCGACGCGAAGGCGGAGAGGAACAATGCATTCTTCAAGGCCTTGTTGTCCGCCTTGGCCGCACACTCTCCTTTGATGGACGTGCCTGACTGATAGGTCCTCGGCGCTATGTCTGCATAGGATGCGAGTTTGCTGGCGCTGTCGAAACTGATGATGTCAACATGGATGATGAAGGCGATGGCAGTCTTGGTACCAACGCCTGGCATGCTGGTTAACAGATGATATGTCGGGCAGCTCTTGAGCATATCTACGGCCCTTTGCCCGATGCCCTTCCTCACGGCAGCGAGCTCCGCGATGCGCCTAGCACAGGCGGGTATGGCCAGCTCCTCGCGCAAAGCGGCTCCTGCCGGGGCCCTGCTCATCTCCCCAAGCGATATCAAAAGCCTCTCCAGCAGCTTCATGGCCGGGCGCTTCTGTGAACGGGCCCAGCATATGACGGCACCTTTGCCTGCCTTTGACATCCCCCACGGGCCTCCGAAGCGCTGCAGCAGCTTCAACAAGAAAGGGCTGGTCACGTCGTCACGAAGCGCATGCTCAAAGGCCGGGTGGGTCTCTACGTGGTGGGCCCGAAGGCGGTTTATCTCGCGTGTCATGTCGCAGCGGGCATCATCGTCGCACGAGGCCAAGGCAACGAGGTCTGCCCTCATTGCGCTCTCTTCCGGTACGGGCCTCAGTGCCTGGGGCATCGACAACGCGGTAATGGCTATGACGTATGCGTCCCGCTCGTCGGTCTTAGCATCCCCATGCAGCATGCCTGTGGCCCGGCGCATTGCAAGACCCGGCAGGTAGGCCACGTCACACCCTGCCTTCCTGGCGCATGCTATGACCAACGAGCCGACGTTATTGGGCTGGTCGACGACGACGAGCATACTGCCATGCCCGCTCATCTCTGCGAATCTCTCGATGAGCCCCGTTTATCCTTTCGTGGTGTATCCTCTTTCCGGTAGGTCGGTCAAGCCCGATCACTCGGACTGGCTCCGTTGGCTGCACCCACATTACGAAGAGCCTTGGCGGGTTTTTGCCTGGCAGATCCCTATCAGCAGCGACGGAGTCCCGGCTTCGGTGGCAACACCCCCCGGACCTTGGGAACGGCAGGGGCGGTAAGCCTTGCCGGAGCCGGTGGTCGACAGCCTGGATTGAATCCTGGCTTGTACTGGATTATAGCGAGGCTTTTCGACCTCATGCCCACCCAAGATCATTCAAACAAGAAGAAGAGCATGACAACCTGGCAGTGAGGGTCAGTCAATCTCAACCAAACTCAGACCTAGCGCTCTCATCATGGTAATGGGGAGGAACAAATCGCTTGAGATAATGCCTGGAACGCAGCTATAATGCAGGTATCGTAATTAATTCCAAAATGGAATAGGGCTTTCCAATTTGGAATACTGCGCTCTGACAATGGTGACGCAATTGTCGGTATAGAGGAGAGCAAAACAAGGGGGATGCCCATAAGATTAAGGGGTTCTTGGACTAGGAGTGATATCTGCTCCATACAACCCTCTCGTAGCGCCGAGAACAGGCTGATCCTCTGGGAATCAGCCGATGACAACTCTGGAAGGGAGTAAACATGTGCTTTAGACCAGTAGAGGTTTCGTTGCCCCAGATTTGCCCCGAATGTGGGAAGAAGATCTCAGTGTTAGATGGTATCAAGCAGACGGTATGCCCATTCTGCAAGGCTCCACTGCCACAGGACGATGAGCAGCCGGGCCAACCAGATGGTGGCGCGCCGATTCCGCCAAGCGCTGGCGCTCCAGTTCCTCCAGGCGCCGCAGGGGTCAAGATGCCGGGAGCGCCCATGCCGCCCAAGGCTCCGGGAGCGCCTGCGCCCCCCAAGGCTCCGGGTGCATAAGGGGTTTTTTACAGGAGAGGCGATAGCCTGGTGAGCAGGATGCTGTGATAGTTTGATAAACAAGGAGCGATGGTAGCCTTATGAACATGGAGCACTTATACGAATATGTGGTCTTCACCCAGCGTATGAGTTTCTCCAGGGCTTCAGCAGAACTCCATATGACCCAATCCAGCCTGAGCAAGCACATCCACCAGCTTGAGACAGAGCTCGGCTTTCCTTTGGTGAGTCGCTACAACAACAAGGTGAGCATCACCACAGCAGGGGGCCACTTCCTCAATGGCTTGGTTCCTTTGCTGGAGAGTTTCGAAAGCCTGAAGGAGGAATGCCTTTCGTTGCATGAGCATTCGCAAAGCGAATTGCGCATATTGGAACCTCCTTATTCTGACCAGGCCAGTTTCGCCCTATTTGGGCTGTTGGTGGATTTCAAGGACAACAACCCCTACATAGGTTTCAAGTATGCGCGGATCCACGGGAGAAGCACCCAGGAGGCGCTTCTCAGTGGGAAGATCGACCTGGTGCTTGAATACCGCTATGGGAACGTCGAGGAGATCCTGGACGACTACAAGAAGAGGAACCTTACCGCTGTCCATCTGCTCAGAGTGCCAGTGCTTCTTTGGTGCGACCACCAGCATGCCCTGATAAAAAGCGAAAACATCCATATAGGCGACCTGCGTACGGTACCCATCATGACGGCAAGTGATATCTATTCTCCCATGCGGGGAGCGATTTTCGAGTTGTGCGAGAAGAACGGCTTCAAGCCGCTTCTGAACTACGATTCCAGCACACTGAAGGTGGAGTACCTGTTCGCCTCTCCTCCTGAGAGCGTCTATCTTCTGCCGGATGGCTTGCAGAGCGACTCAAGGATGCTTTCCCGCACCAATATGGTCTTCCTGCCTATAGAGGAGGCCTTCTTTGAGAGCTTTGTGGTGCTAGGCCCCCACTGCGAGCAGGACGGCTCCCTGGGAAGGCTGCGTGATTTCCTGGAGACAAGGGACTGCGGATAAAAGAAGGCAACGCTCGTATCGCCGTATTGATGAATTGAGATACAATGCTGAAGTATCTGATCAACCCTGGAACCAAGGACTACAACTTGGCCGTCAGTAGACAAAAGCAAGCGAAGTGGGTGGGAATCTTCTTCTTTGCTGTTGTTGTTGGCCTGCTGGTGGGATTGTTGGTTCTTTTCTCAGGATGCGTCAAGAGCGGGTCAAAATTCAAGACTAACAGTGATGGTCTCACCTATGGCGAATCCCCTGGTTTCTCAAAATCCTCATCAGGAGAAATACCGGACCTTATTGCCACAGAAGCAACAAATGGCGAGCGTGGCTATGTATACTGGACAGAACTGAAGGAGTTGATACTACCCTCAGACCCAGAGGAAAATGACAGACGCAACAGCGAACACGCGGCAAGAAACTCTCTTCAGTTCGTCAGCTTCATTGCAGAGAGCCTTGGTGTTGAGATCGAGATCGATGACGTTTCTGCCCTACAGGCTTATGATGTCGCAAAAACCCTCTACAGGCTACCCTATCTGAAGGGCCCCCAGCCAAGTGAAGAGGAAGCAAGGGACCTTCTTGCACTCTATCTCTCCTTAGATACTTCGACCTTACCAGAGGGCGAGGAGCTCATTGTGTTGCTTGATGACATCTTCAACAGGATCTCAGAGGAGAACATGGTTGAGATACCGGTGTATCTGGAAGACGGGAAAACACAGATAGGGGTCTATCGCGCAGGCGGATAGTCGATCCCTGCAGGCAATAGGCTCTTGATTCCATCAGAGACAGGCAGCTTTCCGTTTCGGAATACCTACCTCTAAGAATGGTAATAGGCTCGTCAGCAAAAAGGAGGATAAAACCAAGTCTCTGCCCATAAGATAAGGATGTCCTCGATTAGCAAGGGAATAGCGCAAGCAGGTAAGGAGGTGAGCGAAGTGACAGATTATTTGAAATCGGAGGATGAAAAGAAGTCAGGAATATCGAATTTCCTACAAACCTCGATGCAGCAAGCTCGCATCTGCCCGAATTGTGGCAAAAAGATCAATTCCATCGCAAACATCGCCATAACAAAGTGCCCGTTCTGTAAGGCAGATCTACCCGTAGAAGACTGACGGGTACTGACTGGAATTAGGAGGGAGTTTCTATGAGTACACCATGGAAGACCGGTACCGACGATGATTTTGTCGTACGGACTACCGCCTGGTCGGCGCCAGGATGCCATCCCGTAGGATGCGGTGTCAAACTGCACATCAAGGATGGCAAGCTGGTCGGCGTGGAAGGGGACGAGGAAAGCCCCATCACCCACGGCCGTCTCTGCGTCAGGTGCCTGGCCCTGGATGAGTACCTTTATCATCCGGATAGGATCCTCTATCCGATGAAACGTGCCAAAGAGGACCGCGGGAAAGACAAGTTCGAGCGCATCACCTGGGATGAGGCCTTTGACACCATAGTGGACTGGGTCACTAAGACCCGGGAGAAGTATGGCTATCAGGGCGTTGCCGTCATGGGTGGAACCGGGAGAGAGGCAACGCTGTTCTACCCGGTCTTGTCGTACGCAGTCCTTCAGACGCCCAACTGCGGCACCCCGCTTTCCGGGGCTTCCTGCTATGGGCCGCGCTGTACCGTGACCAACTACCTCATGGGCGCTGGCTATCCGGAGATCGACCATGCGGCCTATTTCCCCGACAGGTACGATAACCCTGAGTTCGAGGTCCCCGAGTACATCATCATCTGGGGCAAGACCCCTCTGGAGTCCAATGCTGACGGGTTCTTTGGGCACGCCATCACGGACATGATGAAGCGCGGTACCAAGATCATCACCGTTGACCCACGGGTGACCTGGCTAGGGTCACGTGCAGAGTACAACCTGCAGGTGCGTCCTGGCACGGACGCGGCTCTGGGCCTGGCCATGATCAACCTCATCATAGAAGAGGACCTGTACGACCATGAATTTGTGGAGAACTGGACTTACGGTTTCGATGAGCTGAAAGAGCGGGTCAAGGAGTACACCGTTGAGAGGGCTGCGGATATCACCTGGATACCCAAGGAGAAGATCATCGCGGCTACCAGGGCTTTCGCAAAGGCGAAGAACGCCAGCATCCAGTGGGGCGTTGCCGTAGACCAGATGTCCAATGGCCTCCAGATGGGCCAGACCATACTCGACCTGGCAGCCCTGACCGGCAACATCGACAATCCCGGCGGCATCACGTTGGCCCCCAAGGCCTCCCTCACCGGCAAGTGGCGCTATGAGACCATCCGTTGGGTGAACCCCGAGCTAGTGCAGAACCGCATTGGCAACGATGTCTATCCGGCGAACCGCTCAGCGCTGACCAACCTGTTGGCCGACCCTTATCTTGAGGCCCTGGAGACCGACCAACCCTATGCTGTGCGTCTCATGTGGATCAACAGCTGCAACCCCTATGCCTGTCCGGGCGCGGTTCCAGAGAGATGGCATGACGCGTTCCTGCGGATGGATTACGTTATTGTCCAGGAAGCCTTCATGACCCCGGCAGCCATGGGCCTTGCTGACCTGCTGCTGCCTGTCTCCACCTATCCTGAGCGCGACGGCATAGTCCTGCCGCACTTTGGGCGTAACTCCCCCATGGTGGGCGCCATGAACAAGGTCATTGCGATAGGCGAGGCGAAGTCCGACTTTGAGATCTGCCTCACTTTGGGCAGACGCCTCAACCCTGAGGCCTGGCCCTGGGAGACGGTCCAGGAGTTCCTGGACTTCCAGTTGGTGCCGAATGCCGGCTTCACCTTTGAGGAGCTGCGTGAGAAGGTCTACCACCAGCCGCATTATGAGTACTATAAGTATAAGAAGGGGCTTTGCCGCGCTGACCGTGAGCCGGGCTTCGAGACCGTCACCGGCCTGTTCGAGCTGCGCTCCCTGCAGTTCGAGGCCTGGGGCGACGATCCACTGCCCTACTTCATGGAGCCTCAGTACAGCCCCAACAGCACACCGGAACTCTATGAGGAGTTTCCCCTTGTACTGACAACCGGTGGACGCAAGATAACGTCCTTCCATTCCGAGCATCGTCAGATCCCCAGCCTGCGCGAGATCGATCCCTGGCCGATTGTCCAGATCAACCCCGTAGATGCGGAGAAATACGGCATTGTGGACGGTGGCTGGGTTGGTATCGAGAACCAGTTTGGCAAATGCCGCCAAAAGGCAGAGGTCACACCGACCATCATGCCGGGAGTCATACATGCCTGCCACGCCTGGTGGTATCCCGAGCAGGATCAGACTGAGCCAAACCAGGGCGGTTACAAGAAGTCCAACATCAACATGCTTATGCCGCACTTCCATGTGGGCCCGCTGTACGTTGGCGCTCCCTACAAGTGCCTGCTCTGCAAGGTCTACCCGGTTCAGGGGTTAGAAGAGTGAGGCAAAAGACTAATTGGTCGACGATGATAAGGAACGGAGGAATTCAGTTATGTCGAAACAAGGACTCTTGATAGATTACGAATACTGTAGCGGTTGCCATAGCTGCGAGGTTGCCTGCCGCAAGGAGCTGGGACTTTCCGTAGGGGAGTGGGGGATAAAGATCGCCACCATAGGCCCCTGGCAGCACGACGATGAGAGCTGGGAATGGAACCACATCCCCATCCCCACCAAGCTCTGTGATCTCTGCGCCGACCGTGTCGCTCAAGGAAAGAAGCCGGCCTGCGTCCATCACTGCCTGGCATTCTGCATGGAGTACGGGACAGTAGAAGAGCTGAGCAAGAAGATGGAAGAAAAGGGAACAAAGGTGTTCATGGTTCTTCCCTGATCGACAGATCAATAGACAGTAAGGGCAGGGCGAGGGATGATCCTTCGCCCTGTCTCTATTTATACCTGGTCAGAGTGGTAGCGGCGAAGGCGCAAGGCGTTGGTAACCACGGTTACCGAGCTGAGGCTCATGCACAGCGCGGCTATGATGGGGCTGAGTAGCGGGCCGCCAAAAAGGTAGAGCAAGCCGGCGGCAATGGGAATGCCCACCACGTTGTAGGCAAAGGCCCAGAACAGGTTCTGTTTGATGTTACGCAGGGTCTTCTTGGAGAGGTCGATGGACCTGGGCACATCCATGAGGTCGGCGCGCATCAGGACTATGTCAGCTGCCTCGATTGCAACGTCTGTGCCGGAACCTATGGCGATGCCCACGTCTGCCTGGGCAAGCGCAGGTGCGTCGTTGATGCCGTCGCCCACCATGGCCACCCGTTTACCCTGTTGCTGCTGTCGGGCGACCTCTGCGGCCTTATCCTGGGGCAACACCTCGGCAAGCACCGTGTCTATGCCCAGCTGCTGTGCAATGGCGGCAGCCGTCTGAGGGTTGTCACCGGTCAACAGGGTGACCTCAAGTCCCAGAGCGCGCATGCGGTCGATGGCAGCCTTGCTGCCGGGTTTGAGCTTGTCAGCAAGCGTGATGATGCCGATAAGTACGCGGTTTGCGGCAACGTAGAGAGGGGTCTTGCCGGCCTCAGCCAGGCCCTGTGCGATGCCCGCGATGCTGTGCAGGTTTATGCCGTGTTCCTCCATGAGCCGTTGGTTGCCCACCAGCACAGCCTGTCCGGTGACCTGGGCGCTGATGCCGCGCCCCGGGAGGGAGTCGAAGGCCTCTGCGGCGGTGAGCTGAAGCGAGCGCCGCTGTGCCTCAGCTACCAGCGCCTGGCCCAGCGGATGCTCTGAGCCCTTCTCGGCCGATGCGACCAGGGCGAGTATGCGGTCCTTCTGCGAGCCGACCAGTTGGGACATGGCCTGGTCGTTGCCCACCAGGTCGAAGAGGGCGTGGTCGAAGCCATCCTTTGACAGGGGGCTGGCGCCGCTTTGGGTGAAGAGGTTGAGGGAGTTGGGGGGGGAGGAACCTGTAGGGGGCGCTTCAGCCGTCGCGCCCAAAACCGTAAGCTGGTCGGCTAGGTTGCCACGCTCAGCGCTACGCGCTTCGCTCGCAATGACGGAAGGATTTGTGTTGCTGGAGCTCGCAATGGGAGAAGGGTCAGGTTCGGGGGGATAGAGGAGGTCTTCGGGGCGGGCGGTGGCGATGGAGATGATGTCTAAGACTGAGGGCCTGCCCTCGGTGACGGTGCCGGTCTTGTCGAGGATGATGCTGTCTATACCCTGTGCGCGTTCAAGCCCCTCGCCGCTTTTGATGAGTATGCCCAGCTCAGCGCCCTTGCCGGTGCCCACCATGATGGCGGTGGGCGTTGCCAGGCCCAGTGCGCAGGGGCAGGCGATGACCAGTACGGATATAGCGATGAGCAAGGCGAACTCCACGGCGGTCTTGCCAATGGGCAGCGGAAAGCCGCCCAGGGCGGTGGCCAGGTACCAGGCGATGCCCACCAGCAGGGCTATTCCGCAGACTACCGGTACAAAGTAGCCCGCGACCTTGTCAGCCAAACGGTTGATGGGGGCCTTGCCGCCCTGCGCATCCTCCACCAGCTGGACTATCTGCGCCAGGGCTGTGTCCAGCCCCACCTTCTCTGCAACAAAGACAAAGCTGCCGGTGGTGTTGAGCGAGGCGGCATAGACCGCGTCACCGGGCTGCTTGTCCACCGGCATGCTCTCGCCGGTGAGCAGGGACTCATCAACAGCGGTCTGCCCGCTGAGTATGGTGCCATCCACCGGGATGCGCGCACCCGGTTTGACCACAACTTTATCGTCAATCTCCACCTGGTCTAAGGGGACCTCCATCTCAACGCCGCTGACCAGCAGCAGCGCGGTCTTTGGTGTGAGGCTCATGAGGCGCCTGATGGCCTCGCCGGCGCGTCCTTTGGAGCGTGCCTCCAGGGCCTTGCCTAAAAGGATGAGGGTGATGATCATGCCGGCGGTCTCAAAGTAGAGCGATTCCACCTGCATGTGGTCGCCTGAAAGGATGAGCGCCACGTGCCAGGCGCTGAAGAGGAAGGCCGCCGCGGTGCCGATGGCCACAAGCGCGTCCATGTTGGGGGCCAGGCGGATGAGGGATCTGAAACCGTCGGTGTAGAAGCGGTAACCTACGCCGATGATGGGCAGTACCAGGATGAGCTGGGTGAGTGCATAGGGTACGGGGTGCGTCATGGGTGCGAGCGCGGCGGGGAAGGGGAGTCTGGCGCCGCCGGGCAGGGGCAGCATGGGCGCCATAGCCAGGTAGAACAGCGGCAGGGCGAAGATGGCCGCGACGATGAGCTTGAGCCACATACGGCGCAGTTCCTGCTGCTTGGCTGCCTGCTGTTTGTCGAGGTCGGCTGCCAGGGAGCCGGGCAGCGCCTGGTAGCCGGCCTGGGCGATGGCCTCGCGCAGGGCGGCGGCGCGCACCTGGCTGGGGTCATAGGTGACCGTGGCCTTCTCGGTGGCGAAGTTGACCGAGGCGCTTTCCACGCCGGGGACTGCGGCGAGCGCCTTCTCGGCCCGCTGGGCGCAGGACGCGCAGTGCAGGCCGCCGATGGCTATGCTCTGTGTGACGCTCATGGGCCGCCTTTCGCTGGCTTCAGTGTTGTTCGGGCTGCGAGCACTTTGCATTATAATACTTGCAGTGCCTGCGACAGGGGGCGCCGCGGGCACTGTCTATCCTCTGTCCTTTTGATCTGATTGGTAGCCAACCCATGGAAGAGGGCATGCGTTTTGCCGTAGTGATACTCGACGGGGCTTCGGGAGAGCCGCTGGATGCCTATGGAGGCCGCACCACGCTGGAAGCGGCGAAAACGCCTCACCTGGATGCCTTGGCGCAGGCTGGGGCGGTCGGCCTTGCCCGCAATGTGCCCATTGGCATGGAGCCTTCCTCCAACGTTGCCTGCACCTCGATACTTGGCTATGACCCGGCAGACTATCCCATCGGCCGCGGGGCTTTGGAGCTCTCCGCCTTGGGTGTAGAGCTTAAAGAGGGCCAGGTAGCCCTGCGCGTCAACCTCACGCATGTCACTCCCCAGGGTATCATGCACAGTTATTCCACGGACAACATCAGCTCTGAGGACGGCCATGCTTTAGGTGATGAGCTCAAAGCCGCTCTGGATGATGAGACCTTCACGCTCTACAAGGGCACCGGATTCAGGCTCTACCTGGTGGTGAACGGGCACCCTGCCCTTATGGACACAAGGTTTGAAGGTGCGCACAACTTTGCCGACATGCCGGTGGCGGAGCACCGCCCCCAGGGCCCGGAGGCACAGCTCATCAGGGACTATGAAGCGCGTGCGAAGGCAGTGCTGCTGGCTTCACCTGTGAATGCGCGCCGCCGCAGGGAGGGCAGGCTGCCGGCGACTGACGTCTTCGCCTTCTGGCCGGGTGTACGCCCTGATTCCCTTGTGGACTTCTCCGCCCTATATGGCAGGCAGGCGGGGCTGAACTCAGGTGTTGACCTGCTTAACGGCATTGCCCAGCTTGCTGGCATCCGACGCTATCGATTCACCGGTGTGACCGATGGCCCGGATAATGACTACGCCGCCCAGGGCGAAGGCGCCCTTGCCATGCTTGCCCACAATGACGTGGTCTTCATCCACGTTGAGGCCCCCGACGCAGAGGGGCACGATGGCAACATCGAGGGCAAGCGCCTTGCCGTTGAGGCCATCGACCGCGAGGTCATCAGCCGCCTCAGGGGCTATGCAGCCAAGCGCCCCCTGCGCATCCTCGCTCTGCCCGACCACCCCACGCCTGTGTTGACCAAGCGCCACACCAGTGACCCGGTGCCCTTTGTGCTGGCGGGCCCGGGCATCGCCCCCAACACCGGCCAACGCCTGACTGAGCGTGAGGCCCAGGGCACCGGCTTGCTCATCGACCCCGGTCACCTGCTGCTGCAGGAACTGCTGAGGTAAGAATTGTCTCCCCGGGTCAAGCCCGGGGTGACAAAGACAGATAAGCCCGGGTGGCAATTTGGGCTAGTGCGCGGGCTTATCGTCACCTAAAAAAGCAGTGAATACCACGCTGGGCGGTTAGGTGCCGTTTCATGCTTCTCGTGGGGCAACCAGACTGCTATCATTCGAGAATCAACCTGTTACAGGGCATTCGAAATACAATCCGGATTTGGAACAGCGATAGAAAGGTTGGAACCATGGGCGACAAGAAGATCATCAAGGCTATGGATGGTAACGCGGCGGCGGCGCATGTTTCTTATGCTTTCACCGATGTTGCGGCGATCTACCCGATCACCCCGTCCTCCACAATGGCTGAGTACGTGGACGAATGGGCTGCGTATGGCCGCAAGAACCTCTTTGGCCAGACGGTGCGGCTGGTGGAGATGCAATCCGAGGCCGGCGCTGCTGGCGCTGTGCACGGCTCGCTTGCGGTGGGGGCGTTGACCACCACCTACACCGCCTCACAGGGGCTGTTGCTCATGATCCCCAACATGTACAAGATCTCCGGCGAGCTACTGCCGGGCGTGTTCCACGTGTCCGCACGGACTTTGGCCACGCACGCGCTCTCCATCTTCGGTGACCATTCCGACGTCATGGCGACCCGTCAGACGGGCTTTGCGATGTTGGCCTCCTGCTCGGTGCAGGAGATCATGGACCTGGGCGCCGTGGCCCATCTTGCGGCCATCAAGGGCAGCGTGCCCTTTCTGCACTTCTTTGACGGGTTCCGCACCTCGGCTGAGATCCAGAAGATCGAGGCATGGGACTACAAAGATCTGGAGGAGATGCTGGACACGGACGCGCTCAACCGCTTCCGCAACCGCGCGCTGAACCCGGACCACGCGGTGACCCGCGGTACTGCGCAGAACCCTGATATCTACTTCCAGGCGCGCGAGGCCAGCCAACCCTTCTACAACGCGCTGCCTGCCATTGTCGCGGAGTACATGGCCAAGGTGAGCGAGAAGACCGGGCGGCCCTACCACCTGTTCGACTACGTAGGCGCGCCGGATGCCACCAACGTGGTGGTTGCCATGGGCTCGGTCTGCGACACCATCGAGGAGACCATGGAGAACGTGCTGACAGACCAGAAGATCGGTCTGCTCAAGGTGCGCCTGTATCGTCCCTTTGTGCAGGAGGCCTTCTTGGCAGCGCTGCCTGCGACCGTCAAGCGCATCGCCGTTTTAGACCGCACCAAGGAGCCCGGCGCCGGCGACCCGCTGTACCTGGACGTGCGTTCGGCCTTCTATGGCAAGGCGGGTGCGCCCGAGATCTACGCCGGCCGCTACGGCCTTGCGTCCAAGGACACCACGCCTGGGCAGATAGTCGCGGTCTTTAAGAACCTGGCGGCTGAGCTGCCCAAAGACGGCTTCACCATCGGCATCACCGACGACGTCAACTTCAGCTCGCTACCCTACGACAAATACCTCTCCTCAGAGCCTGAGGGCACCATCATGTGCAAGTTCTGGGGCCTTGGCTCGGACGGCACCGTAGGTGCCAACAAGACCGCCATCAAGATCATCGGCGAGCACACCGATATGAACGCCCAGGGTTATTTCGCCTATGACTCCAAGAAGTCCGGCGGCGTGACCATCTCGCACCTGCGCTTTGGCATGGCCCCCATCAAGAGCCCCTACTACGTCACCCGCGCCGACTACGTCGCCTGCCACAATCAGGCCTACGTGAACCAATACGATATGCTCAAGGACCTCAAAGAAGGCGGCATCTTCATGCTCAACACCGTCTGGGGTAAAGATGAGCTTGAGTCGAGGCTTCCTGCCTCGCTGCGCCGTGAGCTGGTTGAGAAGAAGGCCCGCTTCTATATGATGGATGCCTACAAGATCGCCCGCGAGGTGGGTCTGGGCAACCGCATCAACATGGTCATGCAGGCCGCCTTCTTCGCGCTCACCAAGGTGATTCCGCTGGATGACGCGGTCGCCTATCTCAAGGAGGGCATCGAGGCTGCCTACGGTAAGAAGGGCAAGAGGATCCTGGATGCCAACTTCGCGGCGGTCGATCAGGGCATCTCCGCCTTTGAGCAGGTGGAAGTCCCCGCTGCCTGGGCAGATGCCGTAGATGCAGACGCCACTGGCGCTGGCCGGGACCTGCCCGCCTTTATCGCCGACGTCCTGGTTCCCATGAACCGCCAGGAGGGCGACTCGCTGCCTGTCTCCGCCTTTGTGGGGCGCGAGAACGGCGAGTTTCCCGCAGGTACCTCTGCGTACGAGAAACGCGGCGTTGCCATCTCCGTGCCGGACTGGCACCCCGAGCCCTGCACCCAGTGCAACCAGTGCGCCTTTGTCTGCCCGCACTCCGCCATCCGGCCCATCCTGCTCACAACCGAGGAACTGGCAGCGGCCCCCGCGGGCTTTGCGGCCGTGCCCGGCAAGAGCAAGAAGCTCGCCGGATTCAGCTATCGCATGCAGGTCAGCCCGCTTGACTGCATGGGCTGCGGCAACTGCGCGGACATCTGCCCCGCCAAGGAAAAGGCGCTTACCATGCCCGTCGAGGGCTGGGACAAAGAGCAGGAGGCCTGCTGGGACTATGCGGCCACCCTGCCCATCCGCGACACGCTCATGTCCAAGACCACGCTCATGGGCAGCCAGTTCGCCAAGCCCTACATCGAGTTCTCCGGCGCGTGCACCGGCTGCACCGAGACCCCCTACATCAAGGTCATCACCCAGCTCTTTGGCGACCGCATGCTCATTGCCAACGCAACCGGCTGTTCTTCCATCTGGGGCGCCTCGGCGCCGTCGATGCCCTATTGCACCAACGAGAAGGGGCAGGGCCCGGCCTGGGCCAACTCGCTCTTTGAAGACAATGCGGAATACGCGCTGGGCATGGCGCTGGCCAACCGCCAGTACCGCGAGCGCCTGGTGGCTGCCGCAGAGGCCATAGCCGCGGCCGAGGGTGCTGCAGAAGCGCTGCTCGCCGCCACCAATGAATGGCTGGAGCTCAAGGACAGCGATGATGACACCCGCCGCGTCTCCGACGCGCTGCTCGCAGCCGCCGAGAGCGCTGCCGCTGGTGCATCAGGAGAGCTGGCAGCCCAGATCAAGGTGATCACCGACTGCAAGGATTACCTGGTCAAGAAGAGCGTCTGGGCTCTGGGCGGAGACGGCTGGGCCTATGACATAGGCTATGGCGGCCTGGACCACGTGCTTGCCTCTGGCGAGAACGTCAATGTTCTGGTCTTTGACACCGAGGTCTACTCCAACACCGGCGGCCAGGCCTCCAAGGCCACCCCACAGGCGGCCATCGCCAAGTTCGCTGCATCAGGCAAGCGCATCAAGAAGAAGGACCTGGGCATGATGGCCATCTCCTACGGCTACGTCTATGTTGCGCAGGTGGCTATGGGCGCAAGCCAGCATCAGTTCCTCAAGGCCATACGTGAGGCCGAGGCCTATGATGGGCCTTCGCTGATCATCGCCTACTCGCCCTGCATCAACCACGGCCTGGCCAAGGGCATGGGCAAGACCCAGGAGAACATGAAAGATGCCGTGGAATGCGGTTACTGGCAGCTCTTCCGCTTTGACCCCACGCTCAAGGCGGCAGGTAAGAATCCCTTCCAGCTTGATCAGAAGGAACCCACCGGCAGCTTCCGCGACTTCATCATGGGTCAGACACGCTACGCGGCCCTTGCCCGCGAGTTCCCCGACATTGCCGAGCAGCTCTTTGTCTACACCGAAGAAGACGCCAAAGAGAGGTTCGCAGGTTATCAGAAGCTCGCAGAGTAGGATAGGTTCCAGCCTGACTGCACTCTCAGTATGCACTCACGCACCCGCTCGCTGGCCTTATGCGGGCTCACCATAGCGCTTATCACGGTCGGAGCGGCAATCATATTGCCGCTCGGGCCGGTACCCTTCACACTGCAGGCCCTCATGATCATGCTTGCCCTGCTCATCCTCACGCCCAAAGAGGCTATCGCCACCGTGGGTGGCTACCTGGCGTTGGGCGCCATTGGCTTGCCGGTTTTCTCCGGCCTGACTGGTGGTTTCGGCGCGCTTCTCGGTCCCACCGGAGGTTTTCTCGTGGGCTTCTTCATAGGCGTGCTGCTGGCCGCCCCTCTGCGCAACACCCTGCAGAGACTTGCGCGTAGAGACGGCAGCTCCCGCACTGGTATGTCAACTCACAGGCGCCTCGCCCTGCTCGTCGACCTCTGCTCGCTTATCCTTTTGATGGTGGTCTATTACAGCTTGGGCCTGCTGTGGTTCATGTACCTCACTGACTCCTCTGTCTCGGCGGCCTTCTCGCTCTGCGTCCTTCCCTTCATCGTGCCCGACCTTGTCAAGGCTGCAGCTGCCCTGATCTGCGTCCAACCCATACGCGCAGCTCTTAAGCGTGGGCAACATGCCCAAGCCGTCCAACCCGGTGAACGGTAGTTGCAAGGCCCGGGTTTCGCGGTATACTCTAGTCAGCCTCATCCTTGAGACCGGTTCATTAGATGGACCGACATGCGTGAAACGGGAGCCAGATACTGTGGCGTACAGGTATCCTTCTTGTTAAGGAAGCTGGAAACCGCGGTGCGGTACCCACCTTTTTAAGGTGGGTTCATCCTTCCGGCTTGAGGGTGGGGTGTCAATAGCGCCTCCGCATGAGCCGGAGGCGCTATAACTTTTCACGTTAAGACGGGGTGGACAGGGGTACGTATAATTCGTCCATTTCTAATAAGAAATGGACGAATTATACGTACCCCTGTCCACCCCTAGAACCGTCCCCTTTATGTCATAATACCCTCATGGATCACCTCTTCACATCCCAGGAGCAAGACGCGCTCTCCAGCGTGGCGCCGTTGGCTGTGCGTATGCGTCCGCAAACGCTGGAAGAGCTGGTGGGCCAACTGGAGGTCATCGGCGAGGGCACCTGGCTGCGCAGCGCCATCGAGGCGGACACGCTCTCCTCCATCATCCTCTTTGGCCCCGCGGGCACAGGCAAGACCACACTCGCCCGCATCATCGCACGCATCACCAAGGCCCACTTCACCGAGGTCTCCGCCATCTCCGGCGGGGTCAGCGACTTGCGCCGGGTCATCGATGAGGCAAACAAGCGCCTCACCCTGCAGAACCTGCGGACCATCCTCTTTGTCGACGAGATCCACCGCTTCTCACGCTCACAGCAGGACGCCCTGCTCCACGCGGTAGAAGACCGCATCCTGGTGCTCATCGGCGCCACCACGGAAAACCCCTTCTTCGAGGTCAACAGCGCACTCATCTCGCGCTCGCGGGTCATCGAGTTCAAGGCGCTCACCAACGCTGATATCGAGCAGATAGTACTTCGTGCCTTACGAGAGGAACGGGGCCTTGCCAACGCCTACCGTCTCAGTGACGCGGCGATTGCGGCCATTGTGGTGCTTTCCGGCGGCGATGCCCGCATGGCCCTGACCACGCTGGAGCTGGCTGCCGAGGTCGCCCGTGCTCCCCAGGACCTGACAGCAGAAGAGCAGGCTGAGCTCGCCGCTGGTGATGCTGCAGTCGATGGAGGTGACAAGGGGGACGGTCCCTTTGTCAGATCCGTCCCCCTTGTCACACCTGTCATCACCACGCTGGCGGTGCTGGAGGCCTCGCCACGGCGCGCCCTGCCCTACGACAAGAAGGGCGATACGCACTATGACGTGATCTCAGCCTTCATCAAGTCCATGCGTGGCAGCGACCCTGACGCCGCCGTCTATTGGTTGGCACGTATGGTGGAAGGCGGGGAGGACCCCAAGTTCATCGCGCGGCGCATACTCATCTTCGCCAGCGAGGACGTAGGCAACGCCGACCCACAGGCGCTTCTCGTCGCCCACGCGGCATTCAAGGCGACAGAGACCATCGGGTACCCGGAGTGCAAGCTCAACCTGAGCCAGGCAGCCATCTACATGGCGCTGGCGCCCAAGTCGAACAGCGCAACCAATGCCATCGGCAAGGCGCTCAAGGAGGTAAGAAACGGGCCGCTACGCCAGGTGCCCAACCACCTGCGTGATCGCCACCGCCCCGGCGCCGAGGAGTATGAGGAATACAGCTACCCCCACCTCGATCCCAGCGGCTGGGTGGATCAGCAGTACCTGCCTGACGGCCTCAGCCATGGCGCCTTCTTCCAACCTGGCGAGCGCGGCTGGGAGGCCTACCGCTCAGAGGCGGTCAAACGCGACCGCGAATCCAGTAACCGGGAGTAGGGACGTCAACTATTCACGCACCAGGTAGTAACCATCAAAGAAGTTGATGGTCAAAACGCCCTCTTTGGTGACCTGAAAGCTGACATACGTCAGTAGCAGTTTTCCACCCTCGACATCGAATTCCATGGTAACGTCATCGGCGCTTTGCCCGTATTGCTCAAAGAGCATTTCGATTTCCCTGGTGATATCAAAACTGAGCGGCTGTTCGTCAGAGCCAGTTAATGCAATGCTATCAGCTGCATCGTAGGAGGGTTTCGAGATGTTGTACAACCTGCTATACCCCTCAGTATCAATGAAGCTATAGCTTTGCCTGAAGTAATACCAGGTATAGTCGCTTTGCAATCTGCGCCAATCATCTTCATACTCAGGCGCAAATCCAAAGACCTCAGCGAATCTCCTCCTGTTGATATCCTTTATGATGTCAGGCAGTTTCCCCTCATCCATCGCATTACGGGTGAGGTACTCAAAGGCGCTGGTGATCGCTATCTTATCCTCCAGGGAGATATGATCTTTCGCTACGATCTTCCCCTCAGCCACCATGTTGTTCTGCTCCAGGACCCGCGTCAACCTGGCAGCCTGTTCCCTAAGCGGCACATCATAGAGATTCAACGGTGTGACCGTAAGCAGAAGGGAAGCCACAACCGCCACCAATAACAGGTGCTTGATGAACCTTCCATTCCTGATCAGGGAAACAACAGCAAACACCAGCGCGAGCACATTAAGCGCCAGTGAAACGTAGCGCGGGGCAGTCAGTCCATAGCTGGACAGGCGGATATACATGGCGATGAACTGCATCGCGATTATCGGGATGATGCCAAAGCCGGCAAACCTGACAAATGCCCGGGCAAGCTTGTTCTCTTCTCTGTAGTGTCCCAAGGTGAGGATGAAGAAGACGAACAGCAAAGACGCAACTGAAGCAAACCAGTTTACCTGTCCTGAGGGAAAGCTCATGGTAACCACGATCTTACCCAGGTAGATATAGAGGATACCAATCAAGAGCAGATATACCGGCAAAGCGACGTAGCAGATCATCACCCTGAAGACCTTGGGGAACGTGTACTCGGTGTCCTTGTGTGGAATGGCGGTCAGCGAGAGGTTCAAGAACAGCACAACCCAAATGAACAGTGAGTCCACAAGGTAAGCCTTGTATGAATTCGCAGGCTCATGTATCAACGAGAAGAACGCAAAGAGACACAGTGAGGTACCTGCAAACACAATGAGGCACGCGAGCAGGTTGACCATGCTGTTCTTGAATATATGGGAGATAGTCAGCGATATGCCTTTTGTATCGGAGAAGAAGAGTATCAGCGCGAACAAAGCGAGCATGACCCCAAGATACCCTGCCATGACATACTGGTTGTCCTCAACCTTGCTGAGGGCGGGATAGGCAAGCCCACTCAGCACTACCAGCCCTGACTCAAAAGCCACCCTGTTAACCCTGAGGCTCCAATTGAACCTCTCGAAAAGCAGCTTCCCCAGCGTGCAAAGCAGCATGCCAAAAGCGAGGGTAAGCGCAACCCTGAGTAGGATCGATAAGACGGCAGCACTTGGCTCCCAGATCACCGCATAGGAAGTGACAAGGAAGAAGAGGATGGAAAGGCAGAACGTGGAGAAGAACCTCCCAATCGAGAAGGTTGTCTGCCTGATGAGATTGCTCAGAAAGGCCTTCATGGAATCCCCGCCTCACTATTCTGAGTTCAGCAGTACGTATGTCTACTCATTCTAAGTCATTTGATGATTCCTGAAAGTGTGGTTCTGTTATGATATCCGGGTGAGGATTTGAGGGAGGCAGTAGAAATGAGTGCACAGGATATTCTGATACCGATTCTTATTGGCGTCGCGATCATTCTTATCGTGGCCTTGGTTTTCGTTGCCATCGAGCTTATCAAGACCCTGCGAAAGGCGACCAAGTCGATCGAGGGAGTGGTGGTGTCGGTCGATACCACCCTCGCAAAGGTGAACACCACGCTTGACACGCTCGATCCGTCGCTTAAGCGCGTGGAGCCGCTTGTCGAGCGGATCTCACTGACTGTTGATGCGGTCAACCTCGAACTCATGCGCGCCGACCAGATCCTCGCAGATATCACCGACGTCACCGATGTCGCCAGCGGCGCTGTGAAGAAGATAACAGGAATCACCGATGCGCCCCTGAACCTGCTCACCAGCGCAACCGACAAGATCCGCTCAGCCTTCAGCGACCGCCGGGCAGAGAAGCGTGTTGAGAACGTACTGGCCGAGGCCCTGGAGGCTGAGGAAGCAAAGGAGGCCCAGGCAGAGGCAGCCCAGCTGGCGGCGCAGGAGAAAGCAGAGGCAGCCGTACTTGCAGACACTGAGGCAGCAGAAGAGGAAAGGGCTATCGCCGAGGCAGAGGCGCTTCTCGCAGAGCTGGAAAGACAGATCGAGTCATCAGAATTCAAGTCTGGCCTCACTCCAGCTACAGAGGGTGAGCTGACCCCTGAGCTGGTGTCGATCCCAGAGTTGGCGACAATCCCAGAACTGGCAACAACCCCCAGCCAGACAGCATCGCAGCCGCAGGAGCCCAGTCCTCTGCGCCTGCGCACCGACCTGAAGCCACCAAAGAGCAAATCCTCGTCACCACCGCCAAAGAACTCCCACAAGTTCATCGCCTGAGGAGCCAAAACAACGCAGTGAACAGCCATGCCAGATAAACCAGCCATAACAGACAAGCCCGCTGAGTCCATAGCGCGCACCGAACGCACCAAGCGCCTCTTCTACCTTGTCTGGGCCGTCATAGGCATCATCGCCCTTGTCATCGGCATCGGCTACGTCCTCGGCCAGATCATGACGGCGCTCGCCATCATGGCGCTCTCTGCCTTCATCGTCTTCATCCTGCGCGTGCCCGTCGCCTGGATGGAAAGAAAAGGCATCCACCGCCTGCCCGGCTCCCTCATCGCCTATCTTGGTGGCATCCTCATCGTCACCGTCATCCTGCTGATCTTCATCCCCCTCATCACCAGGCAGATCATCGGCCTCATCCAGCTCATCCCGGGCTACGTCAACAGCGCCACCAACTCCTTCAACTACTTCTACCAGGAGTACAGCTACCTGTTGGAGGACAGCAACATCCAGCAGCTCGTTGGCGGCGTGGCCTCAGACCTCTCCGGCTGGGCCGCGGACATCGTCTCGCAGTCAGCCCTGGGCGCCATCAACCTGGGCATGAGCCTTGTCACCGCACTTATCGTACTGACCGTTTCCCTTATCGTCGGCTTCTGGATCCTCAAGGACCTGCCCCGCATCGGCAAGGAGCTGCGCATCATCATGGGCCCCAAATGGGAGAAAGACGTCCTCTTCATCTCCTCCACCTTCAGCCGCGCCTTTGGCGGCTACCTCCGCGGCATGACCATCTCAGGCACCTGCACCGGCATCATCGCCGGTGTGGGCTATTACTTCCTGGGGCTGCCCTACCCGGCGGTCCTCGGCCTTTTGGTGGGCCTTATGAACTTCATCCCCTACGTGGGTCCCTGGATCGCCGGCATCGTCGTCGCTGCGATCGGCATCTTCGTCAGTCCGCTTGTAGCCCTCATCTCCATCCTCGTCACCATATTCGCCGAGCAGTTCGTCGACAACTTCATCTACCCGCGCGTCATGTCCTCGGTAGTCGACCTCCACCCCGCTGTGGTCCTTGTGGGCGTCTTCACCGGCGGCGCGCTTGGCGGTGCGATAGGCCTGATAAGCGCCGTGCCCCTGCTTTCGGCCGCCAAGGCTATCTATGTGTATTACTTTGAGAAACGCACGGGGCGTACCCTTGAGAACGAGAAAGGCGCCATCTTCAAGACGCCGCACACCCGCCACAAAAAGAAAGGCGCTGCCGCGGCGTCATCAGAAGAGGGGGAGAGCCAAGGGGAGATCCGTGAAGAGTAGCGAGCTGCGCGAGAAGTACCTGGCCTTCTTCGAGGCCAAGGGTTGCAAGCGCTATCCTTCATCATCGCTTATCCCCGACGACCCCTCCATGCTGCTCACCAGCGCGGGTATGGTGCAGTTCAAACCCTACTTCCTGCAGCAAAAGCAGCTTGAGGCGCCCTTTGTCGGCGCCACCACAGTGCAGAAATGCGTCCGCCTCACAGACATCGACATCATCGGCACCACCGGTCGTCACCAGAGTTTCTTCGAGATGCTCGGCAACTTCAGCTTTGGCGCCTACTTCAAACAGGAGATGTGCGCCTGGGCCCTGGAGTTCTCCACAGAGGTGTTGGGCTTCGACCCTGCGCGCCTGTACTTCTCGGTCTACCTCGATGACGACGAGACCATTGGGATATGGAAGTCCCTGGGCGTGCCGGAGGACCATATAACACGCCTGGGCGAGAAGGATAACTTCTGGATGGCCGGGCCTACCGGCCCCTGCGGCCCCTGCAGCGAGCTCTACTATGACCAGGGGCCCGAGGTGGGCTGTGGCAGCCCCGACTGTGCGCCGGGCTGCGACTGTGACCGCTACCTGGAGTACTGGAACTGCGTCTTCACGCAGTTCGACCGGCAGGAGGACGGCACGCTGGTGCCCCTGCCGCACAAGAACATCGACACCGGCATGGGGCTTGAACGTACGGCAGCCCTGTTGCAGGGTGTGCAATCCAATTACGAGACGGACATCCTACGCGGCCTGATCGCGGTGGGGGAGCGCCTCAGTGACACCCGCTATGGCAGCGGCGGCACACTCGACTTAAGCCTGCGTATCTGCGCCGACCACGCCCGCGCCATCACCTTTCTGATTGCGGATGGCGTACTGCCCGCCAACGAGGGCCGTGGCTATGTGCTGCGCCGCCTGCTGCGCCGTGCCGTGCGCCATGGCCAGCTCATCGGTATGGAGCCGCCCTTCCTTGCCCCCTATATCACCGAGGTCATAACACAGATGGGCGGGCCCTACCCTGAGCTTGTCGAGAACCAGCCGCTCATCGAGCGCATCGTCAGCGCGGAGGAGGAGCGTTTCAACCAGACACTGCGCCAGGGACAAAGCTATCTGGATGCCCATCTGGCACGGCTTGATCCCACGTCACCACTGCTGTCTGGCAAGGCCGCCTTCGAACTCCATGACCGCTACGGTTTCCCCATTGACCTCACCGTGGAGATAGCCGCCGAGCAGGGCGTCGAGGTGGATCGCGTTGCCTTTGAGACCTTTATGGAAGAGCAGCGCGAGCGCGCCCGCGCAGCCGCCAAAGACGATGCCTGGGGCACAGGAAGCGGGGTCTTCAGAGCGGTCTCAAGCGCCACGGGCCCCACAGGTTTCCTGGGATATACCCAGCGTGGGCTTGAAGCTACGGTGCTCGCCCTGGTGGTGCAGGATGCCAGCCAGCCAGAAGGCGGCGCCCCGACCCTGGTCGAGAGCATCGCAGCCGGCCAGAAGGCCCAGGTCATCCTGGACAAAACGCCTTTCTACGCCGAGATGGGCGGTCAGGTGGGTGATACCGGTCAGATGCAAGGCTCAACGGCGGTCTTTACCGTAGAGGATACCAAGCTCCATGATGGCGTGTATGCGCACAGCGGCCAGCTCGAAGCAGGCACTCTGGCGGTTGGTGACAAGCTCACAGCACAGATAGACGTCACCCGTCGCGAGAGCATAGAGCGCAACCACACAGCGACCCACCTGCTGCACCGCGCACTGAAGCAGGTACTCGGTGACCATATCAGGCAGGCCGGATCCCTGGTTGCCCCTGAGCGTCTGCGCTTCGACTTCACGCATTTCGAGGCGGTGACCCCCCAGCAGCTGCTCGAGGTAGAGGACCTCGTCAATGCGGCTATCCTGGAAGACGCGCCGGTCAAAGCCTATGAGACCAGCCTGGACGAGGCCCGCGCCAGCGGCGTCACAGCGCTCTTTGGCGAGAAGTACGGCGATACCGTACGCGTCCTTGAGGCAGGATCAGCCTCCAGGGAGCTCTGCGGCGGCACACATGTCAACCACACCTCCCAGATAGGATTCCTCAAGATAACGGGAGAGTCATCCGTGGGAGCGAACCTGCGCCGTATCGAGGCTGTGACAGGCTTTGAGGCGTTGCACTATATGAACCGCATCCGATCCAACCTACGGCGGGCCGCTGAAGTCCTCAAGACGCAACCCCAGGAGCTACCCGAGCGCATAGAAGCGCTGGTGAAGCACCTCCAGGAGCTGGAGGCAGCACTCAAACACCAACGCCAGTCAGCTGCTGTGGAAAGCATAGACATGCTGATCGAGCAGGCGCTGGATCTGGAAGGCTACTCCCTGGTTGTCACCCGGGCCGACGGCCTGGACGCCGACGGCCTGCGTAACCTCTGGGACCTGGTGCATACACGGCTTGGCGATAAGGCCGCTGTGGTACTTGGTGGCGTGACCCCGCAGGGAAGTCCGCTGCTTCTGGCTGCCGGCGCATCGGCGGCCATCCAGGCCGGATTCGACGCCGGCGCCCTCATAAAACAGATCGCACCCCTCATCAAAGGCGGAGGTGGCGGTAAGCCCTCCATGGCCCAGGCAGGCGGCAAAGATACCGCTGGCATCGATGAAGCTCTCGCTCAGGCGAAAAAAAACCTCGGGAATTGAATATTTTTTGCAAATCTTTGCTGACAATCGTAGATTTAGGGGGTCTATGGTAAATAAGGGCGTCATATTAGGTTTTTTTGGGAAGAGGACACTCCTCTGGTAGGGAAGGGCGGTGAGCGGAAAGCATGCGGCGTAGCGTCTTCAACTTCGTGCGCAAGAACCCGCTCCCCCAGAATGCAGACATCCTTGTGTTCGCCCGTCCTGAAGAGCCGCCAAAGTCCCCAACTCTCAAGCTGATATTCGATAGATATGAAGAAGAGACCATCACCGATGAACAGGTGCAGCGGGTCTTGGCGCCAATTCTACTGAAGATTTGGGCCGGAGAGATCTAGCGGGATGGCAGGCATGGAGAGGTCAGCGCAGGAAAGACTGGTGGAAAGGGCGATGCAGGACGATCGCGAAGCCCTGGTCGCTCTCTGCAAGGAAATCGCTCGAGGCGTACTCTTCCGTGTGATGCGCAAACTGCACAACAAACAGGACGCTGAGGACGCGACCCAGGAGATCCTGGCCCGCGTCTGCTCCAAGATCAAGGACCTGCAGGATCCCCGCGCCTTTGGCGGTTGGTTGAACACCATCATCATCAATGAGACCAACAGGCACATCGAGAAAAGCTCAAAGACCGCGACCATCTTGAACATCCAGGATTACCTGGAGACCGCCGTGGAGGAGAACGAGGCATTCCTTCCCGATGAGTACGTCATCAAAGAAGAAGACAGAAGAGAAGTGATGAGCATCGTCGACAGCCTCCCGGAGCGGCAACTGGAAGCCGTATTGCTCCATTACTATGATGGGCTCACCATCACTGAGGCAGCCTCGGTGATGGGGGTGACAAAGCAAAGCGTTGCACGTTACCTGGTGCTCGCATTGGATAAGATCAAGATCGAGATACAGAAGAAGGCCGACAAGACCAGCGCTCTGCGCGGAGCGGCCTTCCTTCCCATAGGGCCACTGTTGGCCCAGATATTCCAGCAGGAGGCAGAAATCCTCGATAGCTCGCGGATTGAGCAACTGGCAATGGGCGGTGCAGCGCTGGGGGGGGCAGCGCTGGCCGGCCTTGCCGTAGTGAAAAGCTCACTGTCATCGATCCTGCTGGGCCCCGTTACCTCTGTTGCAGCAACAGTACTCACGGTGACCGCGCTTACTGTGGGCCTTTGGACCGGAGGGGTCATCGCCCCTGAGGTTGCGCCGTATGAGGCGCCGGCATCAGTCAGCGAAGCCACCGCCAGTATCGTCTTCTCAGGCGGGGCGGCTGGTTATGAGCATCTGAATCCTCAGCAGGCTTTTGTGAGCTCCGATAGCGAATATGGCGAGCTGGATGTCATAGCCTGGGATATCACTACACTCGACCAGACATCTGTGCTCTTCTCTGGCACGGGCAGCAACGCAGACGACGCGTTGACGCGCCTGCGGATCGAGGGTAAAGACGGCGAATACCTGCTGGTCTTCACCTTGCTGGACGAATACGGCCACAGCTATACCCTGACCGGTAGCTTCTCGATCCGGACAGGAGCATGATGATGCGGGCCCTTTTGAAGAACAAGGCTTTGTCTGGGCTCATGCTCATCCTCCTGCTTGCTGCATTCTTACTGCTTGGTCCCTTGCAGGGGTCCTTCTTTGTATATGCTGAGGAAGAAGAAGCCTGCACCCATGAGCACAGCGAGGATTGCTATGAACTCATCCCGCTATGGCAGATCGTAACTTTTGGCCATGCCCATAGTGAGGATTGTTATGAAGACGGGGAACTGATAGACCCGGAGAATGATGGATTATCCGAAGACACCGTTGAGTGGGTCTTTGAAGGAGTGGGCGAGCCTGATGACTATATCAGGGGAGACCAGCTTACGTGCGCTCACGCGCACTGCCAGACAGGGGAACCTTGTCTGGAGTTGGTGGGTCAACTGGGCGAAACGCCCACTCCTTCAACACTTGACAACGAGGAGCCTCCAGGAATACCGAGCAGCGAGCAGCTCTTGGAGACAATGGACAACCCACAGATCGCATTGCCTCTTCTGGGCGACCTGGCTTACAGCATAGATGTGCTGAACTCGGTTGCTGGCGGCGAATGGGAACAGGCCCCGCTGGTATCGGTATCTCCCAACTCGACCGTCATTATGCGGCTAACTTTGACCAATTCAGGTATGGTCGATTTAACCAGCATCCGTGTGTACGACATCCTGCCTCGACATAACGATAACCTGGGTACCTGGGGAAGTATCGACTACCGGGGTGTCGCCACCAGTGCGGCAAGCAGCATGTACTTCACCACTACCTCGCCCAACAACAGCGGCAGCGTACCGCGCTACGGCCTGCACGGCGAGGCCGTGCTGGATCTGCAGGATCTGCAAGCCGCTTTCTGGACCGGCACCGTCTGGACAAGCGCCGGAGGCGACTCCAATACCCGTGCGGTCTTTGTCGACTTTGGCGATCTGGTTCTTGGACCAGGGGAAAGCGTCAATGTTGAAGTT
>WRHL01000003.1 GCA_009783245.1 Coriobacteriia bacterium | reverse complement strand
GAGGCGGGCGGAGGGGGGGGGCGGGGAGCCGCTTCAGCGGCGAAGCGATCGGCGAATCCCTTACGCCGCACCATATGTCAAAAACGAAGGGGCCCACCAGGGTCCCTTCGTTGTTGAGAATAGACTTGCGGTAAGGGATTCGAACCCCAACATCTCATCCTTCTCGTCTTCTTCCTAGAAGCTGGACCATCAACACGCCGGCTATGGCTACAATGCCGCCCAGAATCACCAAGGTGCCCGGAATCTCTCCCAACCAAGCCCAGGCGAATAGCGCCGCAATGAACGGAACGATGTTCATGAAAACCGAGAGCCGGCCAGCGGAAAGACGGGAAAGGGCGACATTCCAGGTTGCGTAAGCCAGAAAGCCCGGGAAGACGCCCAGGTAGGCAATGGCGCTGGTTGCCTGCCACGTTGTGGAGGAGATATCCCGCAGCAGTTCAGGGAAGAACATGAACAACGGAATCACCCCAACGATGATGGTGTAGCTGGTAAGCTGTGTGCCGGAATAGCGAGAAAGCAGGCTTTTAGAGAGCACCATCAGAACTGCAGTAGATAGGGCGCTTCCAAGCAGAGCAAGCGCATGGATGTCTATGTGGAAGCCCTCGACAGACGACATGCCCACGATAATCACGCCGACAAGTGAACAGATGACCCCCAACCACCCCCAAAGCGATAGGTGTTCCTTTAGGAAGATGGTTGAGAGGATCACCACAAAGACCGGAGCGAAACCTATCAACACAGCGCTAGCGCCGGAAGCGACCATCTGTTCGCCATAGTTGAAGAGGGTGTGATAGAGCGCGATGCCGATAAACCCGGCACAGATTATCCTTGGGAGGTCCTTTTTCAGCGGCAGTCCCTTTTTGGTGATGATCAAGTAGCCCAAGGCAACCACCGCTGCAACCAGGAAGCGTAGCAACGCCAACGAGCCAGGATGATAGCCGCTGGGGTTTTCAGGCGATACCAGCCCGTAGCGAACCACCGCAAACGCTGAGCCCCAGAAGACAAGAGTCACAAGGAGCAGGATGTAGCTTCGAACCGCTGGGTGTTTGGGTTGCTCTTTCATGCTTACAGCATAGCCTTTCACTGCGCTGTCAAGCGCGGTGGCGGATGAAGTATGTTGGCAAAGTGACTCTGGCGCCAGATTCTCTTACTCCTGTTGCCCAGATGCGAAGAGTTTTTCCTCTAATTCACTCACTTCGATTGCCTCGAGCATATCCGCGATAACCTGGAGTTCATATTCCAGGTAGCCCTTGGTCGCCTTGATCGCGCCCTGGTAGAAGCGCGTGATAAGTATCTTGAGCGCCAGCTCCCTGAACGAGTCGTACCAGACGAGGATATGGTCGGTGATGAACTCCCGCGACAGCTCAAGGCAGCGGATCGCCTCTTCCCTGTTGTCGGCCTCCAGGGCCTGAGCTGCACGTTCAGAGAGGATGGCAAGGAATTCCAGCTCAAGGCTCAGATGGTCCTCAGGCAGGTCGACGCCTGTTTTCTTGCCGATTTTCTCAGCCCTGAAGAGACGATATGCCTCGTTATATGGTTCCAGGTTCAACAGTTCCTCTTCACCGATAAACACGCAGGCACGGGGGATCGCTACTTCCTCCTTGTTGGTTTCCTTCGCGGTGAAGCATATGTTGTAGTCGCTTGCCAGTTCCTGCTGGGTGCCGTCGTTTCGCCGATTCAGCGCCCGACCCATGTCATTGAGACCTTCAGCCAGAAGATCGGCGCCCTCAAGATCGTTTGCGACAGCTATGAAATCTGCGTCTGCTGTATCCTCTATCTCCTCTGTTGTCAGAGGCCTTAGGAAGAGATGTGAGAACACCCGATAGCTCTTCGCACCGCTTTCCAATAAGCGGATAAGGGCTTCTTTGATTCCTTCTTCTTGGCTTTGTTCAACTGGCAGGCCTGTTGTGTCCATGTAGTCTCCTTTGCGTTTCTCTAGCCCTTTGATGCGGGCGAGAGATGGTACGTTAGGTGGTTCTGTGCGCTTGCCGCCTGTTGGCGAGATTGGCTCTGGGAAGGGTATTCCCGAGGGCTTAACCGTTGATTCATGCAAAAGGAAGCCGGAATCAGAACCGCGTATATTATAGACTCTCTTCTCGGGTCTACCATTGCAACATGCAGTTAGAATGCTGGGACACATGCAACCGGGGTACAAGGCGCTTCCCTAGGATTTGACTATGTGCTTGGAGGAATATTCTAGCCTAGGAAACTAGGCCTTCTCGTTAACCCAATAATTTATTCAAGCGAGTGCACCGTCAATAGTCTTTCTCAAATTTGCCCTGAAAGGTGACGATCGTAATAAATAGTAATCAAGACAAAGATATTTCATGTCAAAAGGATGTGAAAAGCTCTGACAGTAAAACCAACAAGGCTTTTACTGTCAGAGCTGATGGAGGGTCACCGATAGATCCAGAGGAGCAAGCTTTTACAAGGCTATACCTAGCGCAGAGGTTGCAAAAGGAACCCAAAGCGCTAAAAGCACCACTAATACCATGACTGGCCCAATTCCCGCCTTGAAGACCTCGCCAAATCTATAGACGTTGTCCTTATAGGAAAGAGCAAGCCCCGGATTCATGGGGAAGAGCATGTTGCCCGAGAGTATGCAAGGCAAGATGATCGCTGGAATCGCGGGGGAATAGCCGGCTGCAATGCAATAGGCCATCAACGGTGGAATCAGTATCGTTGCAAAAGCTGGACCTACCGGGACAACAGAGTGTACAAAGTAGATGACAGCAGTGATGATAAGAAACGTCAAGAACACACCTAAAGCCATAATCCCGCTGTTTAGGAACAGCTCGCCGAAATAGGCGACACCGCCGGTCGCCCCGACGAAGCCGCCGATTGAAAGAACAGCGCCGATCATGATCACTATTGTCCAGGGCACTGACTTCTGGAACTCTTCGAAAGTCAGCAGGTTCATGCCAGGTGCACACATCAGTGCTAGGCCTACAACAGAAACGGTCGTCACATTAAGGATCGGGATCCACGTTCCGAGTATCCAAAGGACGGGGATCCCAACGATAAGGATCAAGGTCTTGATCTCCTCTGCGCTAAGTCTTCCAAGGCCATTGGCCCTTTCGACGAAGCTAGCCAGGCTTTCTGTGGAGATAGGCTCAGGCTTGAAGATCTTTATCACAGCAAGCCAGCAAACCGGGATCATCAGAATAGCCACCGGGGCCGCAGCGATCGTCCACCCAAGAAAGGAGATGGACTGTCCTGTGATCTGCTCAACCAGCCCGAGGCCTAATACGTTTAGGGATGATCCTGCCGGTGTTGCCATACCTCCCATGAAAACCGCGAAAGCCGAGCCGAGATAAAGGCACTTCGCAAGCCTGCTCTTTCCTTTTTCGTGACCCGCATGCTCCAGTACGGTGTCTGAGAAGCCAAGGAAGAGGACCAGTGTCGCCGAGTCGTTCATTATCGCCGACAGCAAACCGCCAGCAATCATGAAAGCAAGGACCAAACGGCTGGATTTCGCGCCAGCTATACGGACCATGAATACGGTCAACCTGATGGCTAAATCTGATTTCATGACGATGGCGGTAAGCGAGAATACTGCGATGGCGAATATCACCGTCGTTGTCCCGAAGCCAGAGAAGACCCCTCCGATAGGAGCGATTCCAAGGATTGCAGCGACGACCAAAGCCAACAACCCGGTTACACCCATTGGCAGTGTCTCACATATCAGTAGCACAACCGTCGCGAATAGTACCGATAAAGCCAAGATGCCCTCGTGGGCAAGGCCTTCGGTAGCGGGTAAAAGGACACCAACCAGTACGATAATGATTGCTAACGGAAAACCAAAAGCCTTTTTTGAAAGGGAAAGCGACATCGTCTCACCCTCTTTCTAAGGCTCCAGGCAGACCCTGGAGCCTTATCAGGACAAGCGTCTCTTACTACATTGCGATTTGTAACAAGTTACTTGCAAAGGGCACCCAAGCTGAAAGGAGCACCAAGAAGATCAGCGCTGGGATTATCCCTGTCTTGAAAAGATCCAAAGGGGTGAAGCAATTGTCTCTATAGGCCAAAGCCATGCCAGGATTGAAGGGTACAAGGAGGCTTCCGGACAAGATGATTGCGAGCACCATGCCTGGAACCGCTGGTGAGACACCTGAGGCTATACAGAAGGCCATCAAAGGGGGAGTGAACAGGGCTGCAAAAGCCGGGCCGATCGGTATCAAGGTATGAGCGAAATAGATGACCAGGAAGATAACCAAAAGGGAGCCGAAAACCCCAAGACTTGTGACACCGGTATTCAAGAAGAGGTTTGCCAGGTACATGACGCCACCTGTTGCTGACACCATGCCCCCGAGGGACAGGACTGCGCCGATCATGATGCAGATAGTCCAAGGCACTGATTTCTGGAACTCATCAAAGGTGAGCACGCCGATGCCTGGAGCAGTCATTGCCGCAAGACCGATAATACATACCGTGGTTACGTTGAGAAGGGGAACCCAGGTCCCTACGATCCAAAGCACGGGCATCCCGATAAGGAAGACCAGGGTCTTCTTCTCCTCTAATGAGAGCTTCTTTCCCAGCGCGGCCGCCTTCTCATTGAGATCCACAAGGGCGCTTTCATCTATCGGCTCAGGCTTGAGTATCTTGATTATCGCGAACCAGCAGATCGGGATCATGACTATGCAGACCGGGCCGCAGGCCACCATCCAACTGAGGAAGGGCACGGTGTTTCCCGTTGCCTGCTCGATCATGCCTATGACAAGTACATTAAGGGATGATCCAGCCGGCGTGATACCACCACCGATGAACGCCGCGAAAGCGATACCGATGAAGAGGGACTTAGCCAGCCTGGATTTCCCGATGGTATGCTTTGCGCTGCCGAGGACGATGTAGGCGAATCCCAAGAACAAGACCAACACGGCCGAATCGTTCATTACCGTGGAAAGCAGCGCCGTTGCTGCCATGAAAGCCAAGATGAGCTTGTTCGAGCTTGCACCTGACCAGCTGACCATCACCTTGGTGATCCTTGTGGCAAGATCCGATTTCATGACAATCGCGGTAAGCCCAAAGACGGCAACCGCGAAGATGAAGGTGGTAGTACCAAAACCAGTAAACGCGCTAGCTATAGGCACCAAACCGAGCAAGGGTCCAGCGACCAACGCTAAAAGGCCCGCGACGCCCATGGGCAAGGACTCGCAGATCCATAAAAGGACACAACCGACCAGTATGGCAATGCTTAAGATGCCCTCATGAGTTAAGCCTTCGCTTTCTGGAAGGAAGTATCCGACCGCAACGATCACCGCTGCAACACAAAGCCCAATCACCTTTATAGAGCTTTTACCTATTGACATTGAAGCTCCTTTCTTCATTGACGATCAATAAACCCACCACTGCTGAATAAACTCAGACCCCTAGTTATGACTAAGGGGCTGGATAAAGGTCGATCGGCCCTGTGTTCACGTCCTTTTCGGTTGTATCGACCTCAATGGCGCGCGTCAGGTATCCGTCGGCCTCTATATAGAGGCGGTAGTTGCCTTTGCTTATCTGTTTGAACCAGAAATCCCCAAGCTCATCAGTGGATGTGGTCAAGACCTCACCTGAAGCTATGTTTTCAAGCGTAAGGGTCGCACCGATTAAAACCTCGTCTGCATGCAGGTCGACAACCAACCCTGCAATGAACCTCTTCGGTTTATTGAGGTAATAGACCCTCGGTTTGTCTTGTGGTCTGTCTTCAATCAGAGGTTCTGCTCGGGCGATCAACTCCGCAAACTCTGCTTCTTCCCCGAAGAGCAAGGCCTCGTTCGCACACGCGTCTACACAGCGGGGCACAAGCCACCCGTCGTCGAGAAGATGGGCACAGCCTGTGCACTTCTGCGGCATATCGAGCTCATCGTTATAGAAGATCGTCCCATAAGGGCAGCTTTCGACAAGCTCGCGCCTGCCTTTTGCCTTGTTTGGGTCGATCAGGACCAGGCCGTCTTCCCGCTTGCGAACAGCTCCTTGGGCGGCCACTTGGCACGGGGCGTTGTCGCAATGCTGACACAGGATCACATTGTAGGAAACCTTAACCTTCGGGACGCTTCCCCGCACCTTCTCAGTCACCCGTAGCCAGAATTGCCCTGTATCAGGCTGAGGCTTTGCATAACCTTCCCACTCGTTTCCTACATGCTCGTCTTTACAGACGATCTGACAGTTATAGCAGCCGTTGCACTTATCTGCATCGAAGATGAATACCTTAGCCATCATCAGACTCCTTCCACAAGAAACTCACTGACAACCACACCGGAGTCCTGGTTGTACTTCCTGCCAAAAGCATCAGGGTAGATTTCAGCCAGGCTAAACACGTCCACTTTCTCGATATTCACTAGATAGCCGCTGGTAACTTCGCCATGAGCGTTCTTCGATGTTGTTGGATAAGGAGCAATAAGGTTGTTCGCCCCACCCCTATCCAGTCCCCCCGGGCCGATGACGATAGGGTCTACGCGGGCTCCGTGGTCTTGATAGACAGCACCAGGCATGATGCGCTCAGAGACGATGACACCGCCTAAGACCCCGCCGCGCTCATTGTAGATCTTGGCGACGTCACCGCTTTTCAACCCCAGCTTACCGGCGTCGACCGGGTTGACCCACAAAGGCTCATATGCGTAACCATCCGGTCCCTTGACCTTGCAGGTTGGTATCTCTCGTAGCCAGGTTACGTCATCATGATTGGCATGCACTCTCCAGCGAGGATGATTGGAAACGATAAGGAAGGGGAACTCTCGTGCGCGCTCAGAGGTGATCCTTTCCTGGTGTCCGTCTCCCTCTTCGATCCAGCGGGGTATCGGGCCGCGGATCACGTCATCAGGAAAGATGTCTGCCAAAGCAGTCGAGTAGTACTCGAGTTTCCCGCTCGGGGTAGTCAAAGGATACGCCTCGGGGTCCTCGTAGAACTGGATGAGGCCTGCAGGCAGCTCGGCCCAATCTTCACGCGTGGGGAAGGGATAGTATTGTTTGACCTTGAACTCCTCGAAGTCCATCTTCTTCGCCGCGCCGGTGTTCTCAAACCCTAGACGCATGAAGTCTTCAGCGGTCTTCCCTTCGTCCATCATCCGATAGTGAGCACCAGCATAGATCCCACCGAATTGCTCGAGCTTCCTAGCGACCTCCTCCACAGCCTCAAGGTCGGACTTCGATTCTCCGAGCGGCTGGATGGCACGCTGTTCGTAATACACGACATTGAATTGTCCGTTGTCTGAGTCAGTACCGATATCCTCTTCTTCGAACTTGGTGTTGATCGGAAGGATGATGTCTGCGAAAAGGCAATCGTTTTCCATCCAGGGATGCTGGACCAAGACGAACTCGATAGAGGGGTCACGGATGGCGTCTTGGATCTTATACCCGCCATTCCAGCAAGTCGCCCAACAAGGGGCGTCAGACCAGATCATATGGATCCGCTCTTTTCCCTCCAAGGGGAACTTCAAGGGGCCGACGAACTGGTCTTCGCGGGGCAATCCGGCAGCGATGTGCCCGTACCAGTAGACCGGGGGGTTCATTATCGCCTCTGGGATCATCGTCTTCGGGATGATGCTTGGCTTTACGGAGGCCTCGCGCCCTCTGAACGCAGGGCTACAGTTCGGGATCTCGCTTGAGAGGGGCAAGGGTGTCACACTCGGAAGCCCGAAGAGCGCCCATTCGATGAACTTGAACTGGTTGGCCCCCGGCTTGCCAAGCGCCTGCATCCCAAGAAGTGCAACCTCTAAGCGGGCAGGTTCATGGGCAAAGGCAGAGCGGATGAACGAACCACCGTTGCAATGTGCAATCGAGACGACGTGTTTTGCCCAATATCGGGCAAATGCCTTTATCGTGTATGAGGGGACCCCACACTTCTTCTCGGCCCACTTAGGGCTTTTCGGTATCCCGTCCTCTCCGCCTAAGACATAGTAGGCGAAGTTCTCAAAGCCAACAGAATGAGAGGCAAGATATTCTTTGTCATAGCTCTCCTCGGTAAGCCAGGTATAGGCGATTGCAAGCTGGAAGGCTGCATCCGTGTTCGGCAGCACGGGAATCCAGGTATCAGCGTGAACCGCATTGGTGTAGTTGACATCCGGGGAGATGTGTATCTGCTTGATACCCAGTTCGGTAAACCAGAAGCAGATGCGGCTTGCCATCTGTCCGCCCCAACCCCACGGCGTCGTCTCTGGGTCAGCACCCCAGAACAGAACAGCATCTCCGTTCTTCGAGATGTCCTCGATGATGTTGTTCTGGAGGTTTTGTTGGCCTAGTGGGTCCATACCCCAGATATGCTTCGCCCCCCAATACCAGCCCTCCCAGCTATCCGGCTGTCTTGCCTGCAAGGTATACTCTCCCAGTTTTCCAAGGAGCCTTGTTTGGCAGCCGTGGGTCCCATGGACGAACTTCGTCTCCCCGTGGCCATCTCCTTGGACAAGGATGGATAAAGGGCCATAGGTGTCATGTACGCGCTTGATCTCCTCTGCGATGATCTGTGTTGCCTCATCCCAGGAGATCCGCACATATTTGCTTCTTCCTCTGCTTTGGGGGTTCCGCTCTCCTTTTGGGTCCCAGTCGATGCGTTTTAAGGGGAAAGGGATGCGATTCTCTGAATAGACACGCTTCTTATAGCTCAGTGACAACGGGACAGCCAAGGACTTGAACCCAGGCTCGAAAACACGGCCTCTTGCCTCGATCTGCCAAGGGTTCATAGCGGATCGCTCATACGCCTCATCGAACTGAAAGGGCCTGATGCGAAGGATCTTGTCTTTCTCGGTATCGACATCTACGCTGCAGACGTTTGCACCGATGGCAGCTGCGCAAAAGCCCAATCCTTTGACGATCGTTTTTCCTTTCGTTTTGCTCATATTCTCTCCTTTCACGAGAACCTAGACCTTTCTTTGTTGTAAGCCCGTCACTTATCCTCTTTTGTATCCGACTTCCAATGGAAGAAGCTGTGCTGTTCGAGATCCGGTTGCTCCTCAACACCTGCCACCGTCTCTTGGGTCTCGCTTTTTACGGTAGGTGGTGGCTTCAACCCGCCGCCTAACCCCCCGACCTTCGGCAACACGACCCGCGGCTTGTCACCATGTAGGTTCTCCTTATCTTGTTCACACATGAAAAGACCTCCTTCTTTAATAAAGACGCTACCTTGCGCACGCTTATGGATTTGGGGCTTTTGGGATTGGTGGGCGAGCCTGCCCCATGCGGGGCGGACCCTTCGGGAAAGAGGTGCTGCCTGAAAGGTTCGGGACAGCAGGGATATTAGATATTCCCTTCGCTGCCTCGGGGACCTTTAGGAGCTCCCTTCCGCAAGAAGCACATGTCCAGCTCCCCTTGGTGTTCTGCTCACCGCAAAAAGAGCAGACCGATTCTCCGCTTTCACTAACACTTGGCGGCCTAAAACACATACGGCCTCCTTTCTCCTAAGCACAAAAACGACACGAAGTGCCCGGCAACAAACACGGATAAAAGTAATTTCTCTTGGTCTGACGCACATCATCCTGGGAGATTCCTCATACCCAACACCTATCAACCGCAGAGGATGAAAGGATGAAACGAGGCTTCTTACCTGGGTATTTTTACAATCCCAGATAAAAGGAAACCTCTATTGTGTTGCGAAACGGCATCGGAAGGGATTTTGTTTGTAGCATAAGCACACACGTATCATCTTGCTGGGATGATGTAGGACGGGATGGTTTTACGTACAGTGTCAGGCAAGCGCACAAAACACCCGTCAAACTATGAAGGATGGCTGATCCTTTGTGACACAAGCAACAAGCTTTGCCCTCCATTGGCAAGACGAGACGAGAGACGATGACAAGAGAAATAGAAGAGGCGGAGCAGGCTGCGGATAGGACACCGGAAGCCATCATGCTCATTTCCTCCTTTGGCTTTTCTTGCTATATCCTCTGGGAAGTCTTTGGGATGTTTCGGATGCTTCCCTATCTTCCAGAAGACCTTGCCATAAAACTGCTGCTCTACGAAAGGCCACTTGGCTTTCTGGCCTTAAGCGTAAGCTTCCTCGTGGCCATGCTGGTCTCGCAGTTCCTCATAAAACGGATAGGCCTGCTCATTACCGTGGCTGCGATCACGGGGTTTTTAGTGTTGGCATCATCGATGCTCGCCTCGACAGTGCCCTACACATCGCTTTTCTTGTCTATCGCCACGTGGGTCTTCTACGGCTTGAGCCTGACCTCCACCATGCTGTTGTGGATATTGTTCTTCAGCTGTTTTTATACTAAGACGATGCCCATAGTGATGCTGGTGGGTTTCACAATCGCGATCGTTTTCTTCTTCGGACTGTCCTTTACCGGGATCATGCAGCATGTCTATGTCTTCGTCGGGTTCATCTTGATTGCGACCACGCTTGCTGTCTGCGGCTTCTTCTTCCACTCATTGGCCTCGGCTTTCCAAGAATACACGGGTAGGCCTGAGGCCATAAGGCCGGTTGTCATAATCAACTCCGGTGCTTATGGCATGATTTACGGGTTCACCCTCTCGTTCCTTATCGTGTTCGGTGAAAGTGCTGTCTATATCGCCGCTGGTAGCGCTTTGGCCGGTTGCCTTGCTGCTTGGCTCATCGCACGTAATAAAAGGATCTTAGATAACACTTATATCAGACGCATCACCTTCGCTCCTGTGGCAGCATCGCTTTTCTTCATCCCGTTCAGCGGGACATTAAGCTATATCCTCTGCAGCATCTTGATAATCAGCGCCTGTTTCTGCACGGCACTTGCGACCTGGATAATCATTGCTGAATCCGCCAACCGTAACAGAGTGAACCCGATAGCGCTGTTCACGCACAACAAGCTCTCGGGCTGGGTCGGGTTCTTCTTGGGGATGGCCTTAAGCTCAGCGGTCTTGCTTGTTGATGAGACCCTTTTCTCCTACGTGGTGATAGTACTCACGGCGTTCATCTGCGTCATCTTCGCGATCTTTGAGCTGACGACGACGAAAGACGCCCAGATAGAAAAGGTGCAGGTTATAACCGATAAGCGCTACCACAAGCGCTGTCAGGACCTGGCGCTGCACTATCGTCTGTCAGCCAGGGAATTAGAGGTCTTATACCTGTTGGCAAGGGGGAGGAATGCCGAGCACATCGCATTCGATCTTTGCATAGCAAAACCGACCGCCAAAACGCATATTCAGCACATCTATCAAAAGACCAGCGTCAACTCACAGCAGGCTCTTATCGACCTGGTCGAGTACTAGGCTTTTGGCTTGCCCTTAGCGAAGGAATTGATTATGGGTTTACTTGAATGCTCGAAGGTGTATTGGGAGTTTACTGGTCAGTGCACGCAATGCGGGCACTGCACCAAGGCCTGCGCCTCACTGTCTGCAACAGATATGACGCTTGGGGGAATCGCGAAAGCCCTGTTACGTGCAGAGAGAAACGCAGGATCGGTGAAGGAGCTTCGCGCGCGTATAGTAGAAGATACCCGGTTGGTGCAAGCAGTCCGCAGTTGCTTTCTTTGCGACCTATGTACCAACACCTGTTTCGCCCACAACGATGCGAACGGGCTGGTGTATCATGCGCGCGTTGATTTCCAGAACCTGGCGCTCATCCCAAGCGATACTTGGCTGAGCCTACAGGTCGACCAAGAATGGGACATTTTTACCGCATACCGCAGCGTCTACAACATCGACTTCTCAGACCTGAGGCGCCATATGCTAGCTGATGGGCCTAAGGCACAGGCCGGATTCGACCTGGCCTTCTTCCCTGGTTGCTCACTGGCAGCATACGCCCCCGAGTTGACGCGTGAGATATTTGCATCTTTAGAAGAGCTCGGTAGGGAAGTGACCCTAATCGATCGCTGTTGTGGCTCACCGCTGAAAAACGCCGGCTTCTTCAACCGCGCAGAAGCTTTGTGTAATCACATCGCCGAAGAGATACTAGGCACAGGTGCAACCAAGCTCGTCTGCGTATGTCCAGGGTGCGCTAATAATATGGAAACCGCATTTGTGCGTAACAACCTGCAGATAGAGACGATAAGCCTCTCAGCCTTTTTAACAGAGAGCGGTTTCATTCCGAAGCGTGATCTGCCTGATGCCCCCCTTTGTCTTTCAAGGTCCTGTCAAGACCATGACGGCTCATATCTGGAAGAGACCTGCTCGGTGCTTGGAATTGATTCTTTTGCATGTTCGGTGTTTGAAGGTTGCTGCGGTGCAGGCGGCAGTGTCGCTACATTCGACCACAAGCACCAGTCACAGCAAACAGAAAGGAAGCTCCAAAGCGTACCGAAAGGGTCGACAGTGGTCTCCATGTGCCCGACCTGTACATATACTTATGCGCTCTACCTATCAAACAATAGAAGGGACGAGATCAACAAGCACTACACCGAGCTGCTGTTCGAGAGCCAGATCGACTGGGACACGGTGTTTGACCGATTCGGCTGTATGTGGACAGGTGAGACCGGCGCATGGTTGGCACACGTACTCACATAAGCCGCAAGCAAGGATGACAGGTCGATAGAGAATGACTATCCGAAGATCTTCAACGGGCCCAGTCGTAGCCATCATAGGCTATGGGGTAGCGGGGGTAAACACGCTTATAGCATTACGCGGTGCTGGATACCAAGGCAAGATCCGTGTTTTCTCGGACATAGACACCCTCCCTTACAGCCCCATCTTGACCTCGTACTATGTGGGAGGTGAAAAGACCTTTGAGGAATGCTTCCCTTGGTGTCTAGAAGAACTGGGGGCTTTAGATGCTGAGGTCATGAACAGCTGCCGTGTTGTCGAGTTGGACCCGGAAAAGCATGTCATCAGAACAACGGAGGGCATTTATACGTATACAAAATGTGTCATTGCCTCAGGGGCGACACCGATGAATTGCAGCTTTACTGACGCGAGCGAATACGAGCCCTTGGTGCTGCGGACAATGAAAGATGCTGCGCGCATGAAGGCTGCCATCACAAAACCTGACTGTGAGCGTGTTTTAGTGAGCGGGGCTTCTATGGTTGCCCTAAAGGCTCTGGAGGCGTGCCTGAATCAAGGTCTGAAGTGCACGCTTGTAGGGATGAGCTCCCATGTGCTGGATTTTAACGCACTACCGAAAGCGGCGATGCGTTTCGAGAAAGGCCTTCGAAACGAGGGCGTGCAACTGCGGTTGGGACAAGTGATTAAGGCAGTGAAGGAGAAGGTCAATCCAAACAGCCTGACCAGACGCCGGCTTGAGGTCACATTCTCTTCTGGAGAGACAGAGGTGTTCGATGAAATCATCGTCGCACACGGTATGAGGTGCAATCTTGACTTTGTGCAAAACGGCTCGTTTGAGATGGGCGAGGCACTGCTTGTAGATGGTTTCATGCGTACGAGCGACCCTGACGTATATGCTGCAGGTGACGTTGCGCAGGCGACAGAGCTTATCTCTGGCAAGAAGCGCATTGTCGGCAATTGGAAGAACGCTGCTGTACAGGGTGCCTGCGCAGGACGCGCAATCGCGTCAGAACTAGCCGGCGACAGGCTTTTCACAGAGAAAGGTTTTATAGGATCAATTCCCACCAACACCATCGCAGTGAAGGACACGCTTTTCAACTCTGCAGGAACTATGGAGGTCACTTCTAGACGGTACGTAAGAGAGTATGAGGACGACGATATGCTGATCCTCTCAATATTTCAAGAAGAGGCGGATGGCACAATGCGCCTGGTGGGATTTAACCTTGTATGTAATGAGGATATACCCGGCAGCAAGGCCTATGAAACCGGGGCGATGCTAACCCAACGCATCAAGCGCTTTGAAAGCAGTGTCGATCAGACACCCCATACAAGCCCACTTATCCAAGCTGATTGAAACGCCAAGCGCCTCTGTGATATACATTAAGCTCCTCCTAATATATCTTCTTGATACTTATTTAACGTGAATATTGATATATGAAATAATCGTGTTATACAGCTCAGGATCCGATTCATTAAGCCCGGAATGGCATTGCCAATGCAAGTTTCCTTGCATTGGCAATGCCATTCCGGGCACAAATCTCCAGCTTAATTGAAGCAGAAGTATGGATATCGGTTTGTGCTATGCTGGATGAAATGGCTTACGTGCTCTTCTATAGGAGGATCGCGTTTTACTCTACTGTTTTTTATTAAGGAATGATTGAATGGAGTAGTGTTGTTGTTGCTCGATTATGCCTTATTGTTAGAGTCTTCATCGTGTCGAGAAGGGTTTATTAGTTGTGTCGAACAAGCCGTTATTGAAGAATATCGGAACGCTTTCCCAGAAAAACGGGAGATTCTTTCTTTCACACAAGGTTGTGAGCATTGTACTTTTGATCTCTCTAGTGAAGAGGCATCGGAGCACGAAGCTCGTATTGTTTTTATATGGGCGATTACATCAACTCCAGACGAAACTCGAGATAGTAATTACCAGAAAGGGTATCCCATTAAAGAGGTCTGTGCAGGCAGATTGCTAGATCGCGGACACTTCATTCCTTTCAGTGGAGGAGGGCGGTTTGGCCCAAATATGTACCAACAGGACAGGGCGCTTAACAGAGGGTGGAGCAATGAAGGGCGCGCTTTTAGGTCTATTGAGCTGGCTGCCACGCAGTCGCCGGATTCTTTATACTTCGTTAAACCTCACTATGTAGATAACAGTGCCTTTCCTGCTTGCATTGAGGTTGGTGCGCTGGTGAACGGGATATTGACAACAGGGGTTTTCAGAAATCGTTTCGATACGCCAGCTTTGTCTGAAGGGATTGATTCTGAGGAGTTATTGAATATTCTGTTGCCGGCGATGTCCAGCTCCGACTTTGGTTTGCTTGGAGAAGAAACTGCTGCTGTTTGGCTTGAGGAGGACAGAGACGCGATACTGGTATCTTTGGAAAACGTGGGGCATTCAAGTGAAGATGGTTTTAGGGATCTGGACATTGTTGCGATACTCGACGATGAGCTGGTCTGTTATGAGGTAAAGACACGGTATTTATTAAAAACGGCAGGGAGGTTGACGCTAGCGGGTAATCTGTTCAAGCCAAAACTCGGGCGTTCCGGCCGTATCGTGGTGACTCGTCAAGCATCGCAACAATACGTAGAACAACGATTGAGAGACATCCTAAACACTGACCCCGAGTATTATGAAGGCGTTGAGTCAAGAGTCGTCGCCGTTGACCTGAAGTCTATGCTTATCCAAGAGTTCTATTGTAATGATGATGGTTGCGTCATGAAACCTGTTGACAGTCCTCATTCATGTCGTGATCACGCCATTCAAGCAATGGACCGCTTGCGTGACTATTACCTTGGCAGGACGCCTCTGACTAAATAAGACAACTGAAAACAAGCAGGTTTATGTTTATAGTGTAATAAGCTCGTTAAAACACTCTATCGCATATCTATCTGTCATTCCTGATAAATAGTCCAACACTGCTTGAGTGTACTGTTCTTTTGTCTCCAAATTACTAAAAGAGAGCAGATTAAGGTAACGAGCGGACGCTTCTTGATTTGCTCGTGATACCACTTAAAAAGATGCAGTAGTATATCTCTAATAGTGCCTCTCCTTTGAACTGCGTTGGGTAATACTTGCCTTTTAGCTCGTTTTAGCTCGATATTAAATTTGGCACATAGAGCTGTCAATGGCTTTTGCATATTTTCAAACATATCGGCTAGAAGCGCTCTCCTGGCTGAGCTTCATCTCCTTTATTCGGGCGAATCTGTTGCCCGCCTTACTTCAGTCGCTAATCACAAACCCATAAACGTTAACCTTGGCTGCCCTGTCGTTCGCGTTGTTTACCCTGAACTTTTCTGGGCTTACACCTCGTTGAAGCGGGGTTTTTGTAGACGACAACCACTGGCCTCCTGCAGCCGCTGCGATAGGCCCTGGGATAAACCCGGGGTGACAACGATCATCTCGGGGAGGCAGCAACCGAGCTTAGGGCTGCAAAACTAATCTGAAACATGATGCCGTGGGATTCTGTATACTGCCAAAGGTTGATTGGTAACAGATCTAGGTTGAAGATGACTGTAAAACGCGGCATTATCATAGGGTTGGCCAGCTATGTGCTGTGGGGTATTATGCCCCTGTTCTGGAAGCTGCTGCAGCATGTCGACTCCCTGGAGATCCTGGCGCATCGCATGCTCTGGTCGGCAGTATTCCTGATCCCTATTTGCCTGATTGCCTGTCGTGCAGACTTCCTCAGTTTGTTTCGCAACCGCCGAGCCGTACTCCTCCTGCTTGGTACAGGACTGATAATCATGTTCAACTGGGGCATCTACATCTTTGCGGTTAATACAAGCCACATCCTGCAGGCATCGATGGGTTATTACATCAACCCCCTGGTAAGCATTATCGCTGGCATGCTGTTCTTTAGAGAAAGGCTCAGCTTTGTTCAAAAGATCGCCTTGGTGCTGGCCACTGTTGGAGTGCTCTTCTTCACCATTGATTATGGTAGCTTCCCTTGGATCTCGATTGTCCTAGCGGTCAGCTTTGCCGCATATGGTGCACTGAAGAAGTTCGGCGGTTATCAGGCTTTGCCCGCCATGGCTATGGAGTCAAGCCTGGTTGTACCGCTGGCGATTGCCTATATCGTATTTACGTTCTTCCAGCCGGGACACGCTTTCCTTGCCTTTGATGTCTCTGGCGCCTTCACCTCGACCAGCCTCGTGACCACCCTCCTGCTTATCTGCGGAGGCATACTCACCTTCTTTCCCTTGCTGTTGTTCTCAAGCGCGGTTAATGTCATCCCCTTGAGTTGGATGGGGTTCATGCAGTACATTGCGCCGACGATCTCGCTCCTTCTTGGCATCTTCATTTTCCACGAACCGTTTACCTTTGCTCATACTGTCTGCTTCTGCCTCATCTGGTTTGGGCTTGTACTCATCGTTATAGAGAGTGTTTTGAAGCGAGGGCAGGATAAGGGGCGTCTTGAGCTGTGATTGATGGCTACCTTGGTGGCCACTTGACAGGTTTTAAGGACTTCCTGCCTGAAGCATGCCAGTAATGTACGACCTGACACCTGCCTGTCTGATGGTATTTGCTACTTCATATCTAAACCTGCAGGTAGCAGGATTGCTTGTTGGAAAGGTTGTTTGAAGCCACTTGCGAAGTCGTACATTACGGGCATGTTTCAGGCAGCAACTCGGAAATCTTGCCGAGGGTTCGAGTCCCTTCATCACAACTACGTCCCAATAAACGACAACCCCCTTAAGGGGCTGTCGTTTATTGACATGTGGTGGAGATGAAGGGACTCGAACCCTCGGCCTCAGGCTTGCAAAGCCCGCGCTCTCCCAGCTGAGCTACATCCCCATATGTGGGTCGGCAATGCTACAGGTCTTTGCGCTGTGTTAGCTTCCCAACAAAGAAAGCGCTGCCGTAGATTGCCACGTCGTTCGCTTCGCTCACTCCTCGCAATGACGGTAGTCTTTTGTCCCTGGAAGAGCCAGCAATGACGACGGGTGACAATTCTAGCACAACTGCTTTGATGGGGACTGATTGTGGCGCTTTTGGACGACGGCCGCTGGCCTTCTGCAGCCGCTGGGGTAGGCCCTCCTGAATCAAGTTCAGGACAGGCTTGTCAAGCCCGGGGTGACAAATGCAGTATCTATTTACTTGCTAAACGGAGGCTGCGCGATGCGCAGCCGACAAGCGCGGGCGTGTCCTGTGCCCGCGTGACACTGTTACAGGTTCAGGAGCACGTCGCGGACGGCGGTCTCCAGACCCTCCTTGCTTATGCATATGACGGCGTCGCCGGGATACAGCACGGTGGAGCCCTTCACGATCTCCAGGGACTCGCCCTGGCCAACGGCTACCAGAAGGCTGCCCTCGGGAAGCGAGATGTCCGCGACCCGCTTGCCAACCCGCTCCTTATCGGCATCTTTGACAGTGCCTGCCTGCTGGGGGATGTTCACCTCGGTAACTACCAGGTCGCCCTGGGTGAGTGTCATGATGGCGTGCACGGCTCCGCCCACCGCCTCGTTCTCTATCAGCCGGGTGATGACCGAGGTGGAGGAGACTGCCTCGATGCCAATGCGGCGGAAGATGCGTTCGTTCTTTGGGTTGTTGACGCGGGCGATGGTGCGAGGAACGCCGAATACCAGGCTCGCGATCTCGCAGGAGACCAGGTTGACGTCATCCAGGCCGGTGGTCGCCACAAAGATGTCGGCCTTGTCGGTGCCAGCATCTGCCTGGAACGCCGAGTCGCAGCCGTCGCCATGGATCATCAGCGCCTTGGCGGGTAGGGCTAGCGCCAGGTGGTCGATCTTCTTGGCGCTCTGCTCGATGATCGCAACCTCATGACGGTTCCCAAGCAGCTTGGTGGCGAGGTACTCGCCTATCTTGCCGCCACCGTTTATGACCACATACATGCTCTCACGTATCCCTAACCGCGACTCTGGCCGCCTTGGCCGCTCCCCTTACCGCGCGCCTGGCCGCCCTTACCGCGTTCCTGGTTGCGACTCTGGCCATGGCCCTGTCCGTGCATGAAGCGCTTGAAGTCATTGATGCGGTCCGCTTTCACGCAGGCGAGTACTATGTCCCCATCATGCAGTATGCTGTCCGGCAGAGGGATCGAACTTTGCCCGGTCTCGCGTCGCTCAAAGGCGATGATGCGGACCTCATGGTCGCGCTCAAGCTCGCTGACGTGCAAGGCCTCGACGAACTCCGTGCTCAGGTCCAGAGAGAAGCTCAGTACCTCGAAATCGCCAAAGCTGTCAACGTGACTGCTGTGTCCGGCTACCACCTTGGCATACATCTCCTCGGCCACCAGCGTGGTCCCACAGACAAAGTCGAGTCCCAGTTGCATATAGGCGCTCTCCCTGTCGGGGTTGTACAGGCGGGCAAGCACGTGCGGCACTGCGAAGAGCCTTCTGCCCACCTCTGAGATCATGAGGTTGGTGTTGTCCAGATTGGTGGCAGCGACAAGCACGTCGCATTCCTCGATGCCCGCCTCGATAAGCACGTCCTCGTCAAAGCCCACGCCCACCAGGCGGCGCCCTTCAAAGTTGCGTCCCAGGCTGTCAAAGGCGCTGGTCTCGCGGTCGATGACCACAACGTCGTCGCCTCTTTGGGAGAAGAGCATGGCAAGCTGGGTCCCTACTCGCCCACACCCCACGATGATGATGTTCATAGACTGTCCTGGTCCTGTTTCGACTACCTGGAATCCTTCCCAGGCGTTCTTCCTAGGCGTTCTTGATGGTCTCGATGACCAGGGCGACGGCATCCAGCAGGTTGTCCTCGCGTAGGTTTGCGGTCTCGTCATCTGACCAACGCCAGCCCACGGGCGTCTTGTTGCTCAGCCCCATGATGGAGATGGCGCGGGCTCCTTCTCGCAACGCCGCGGTGGCGTCGGTGGAGAACGCGTTGAACTCGACGGGGCCAATGGGGATGGCCATGCCCTGCGCGGCGGTGGATATAATGCTCTGCATGCGGGGGTCCGTCTGAGCCGGATGGTAGTTACCCTCGGAGACCGTGAAGACCAGGTCACCAATGCCCACACCCAGGATGTTGATGAAAAGTGCGTTCTTGAGCTCGCTTGCGTGGGATGCCAGAAGGTTCTTCAGTCCAGCATTCTTGGCCTCGTTCGCTCCCAGGGCAACCAGCCAGACCTCCTTGTTCAAAAGCTCGTTGCTCAGGTTCATCACTGCGTTGACGTTCTCCTGATGGTCGCTGCCGCCATAGGCGCCGCCGGCCCATTCGTCGTCGTCATCGTGGAAGTTGTCCCAGGTTCCGATGTTGTTGCCTTCCCTGCGCGCATCGTAGCGCTTGTCCACGCCCAGCCAGGAAGAGGGTGCGTCGTTGAGCTTCTCCTTCTTCTTGCCCGAGAAGCGGTCCCCCACCGACCCGAAGAACGACTTGACCCGGGACTCGGGGATGTTCACCAACTCCGGCTCCGAGTACTCGCCGGTCTGTGAATAATGCTCGGTCATAGAGGCGTCGTCGGCGTCATGGACATAGATCTCGCTCGCGTCGTGATACTCAAGCAGCTCCTCGCCCAGAGGCTTCATGATGCCCGTGGTCCCCAGGGGCACAAAGGCCCCGGTGGCGTTGACCAGTGAGCTGTCTGCCGAGAACAGCTCCTCCTTATCGATTGGCGCCTCATCCAGAGTCGCCTGTTGTACCGGGATGCCTCCTGCTGTATCCAGGGAGAGGCTGGGCAGGTCCTGCAGCCTGTTCCGCTTCTCGCTTCCGGGGAACAGGGTGGCCTGGCTGCCAACCCCGATGCTCTCGATGGGCTCATCCTCAAAGGGTGCATCCGTCTCGCTTGCCACGGTGTTGGGGTACCCAGCTGGTATAGTCGGTTGCGGCACCGCAGCTTGCACGCTGGTTTGCCCAGGGACGATGATCTGCGCGCCGTGCGCCTGCTCGCTGGGTATCACCCGGAACGCTTCTTTATCAAGCCCCGAGAAGTCCGGCTGTATGGTTACCGGCACAGCTGGCCGGACAACAGCGGGGCTGGGCGCTACCGCCTTCTCCAGCGCAGCAGCCTGCTCGTATACTGCTTCCTGCTCCTGGGCAGCCCCCCAGGGAAACGTTGCTTCCAACGTTGGCAGGGCAACCGAGCGCCTGCTTACAAACCCGGGCTCGCCTGTTGTTGCCGCAACAGCGCCCTGCACATCTCCCAACCCTTCGCTTTGCCCGTCGGCTTGCGTTGATATCAGCTCCTTGCCTGCAGACGTGCCTGCCGCATCGGCAGCTCTGCCCGTGATGGGCACGTCAGCAAAGCGCGAGCGTACAACATTGGCGTCGTCTTCTCTGCTGTGCCTGTGCTCTACCTTCTCCTCCGCCTTCTTCTTTGCGTTCGCATACCATGAGGGTACGCCGGCATTCGTGTATCCGCTTTCCTGCTGCAAGCGTTTACGCTGCTCTTCCAGGCGTTTCTCCCGCTCTTCGTCCCTGAGGCGCTTCTCTTCCTCGATCTGGGCCAAAGGTGGCCGCTGGGAGATGAAGGGGTTGACCAGCTGGTCTCCCACCGAGCGTACCGGGCCTCCCGGGATGCTTATCTGGGGCGCGGTGCCGCTCCCGTCTCCTGCTGCCTGTGGCATGCCCTGGGTGTCCTGCCCGGCTGCTGCGCCTGCTTGCGCTGCTGCCTGCCCATCCCCTGGGGCCTGCCTCTCGCCTCGGCGCCTGACGGAACCCATCATCTGGCCGGTTGCTCCGGCCGCCCCTGCGGTGGCAGCGCCAGCCCTGACGGTTCCCGCGGCCGCTGTTGTGGGGCCGGTTGTATCGTTATGCCTGGTATCTTGTGAGCGCCCCTCGCTACGCGCTGCAGCGCGGGCTTCGCGATTGGCGCGAACCGACTCGTCGTGCTCGGTCTTGCGCCGCTTGGTCTGCCCGGTCGCATTGCGGAAGCTGGCTACGTCCACCCCTGAGGACAGTATCTGCGCCAGGCCATAGAGCGCGCCGATACTGGAGCCGTTGCTGTTCGCGCCCTGGCTGTACGGCATGAAGAAGTTGATGATCTCTGCCAGCAATGCCAGCAGGACAATCGCGGCGGCGATGCCCATGACCACCGTGACAACACTGTGGAAGATGGCGGGGAAGGGCACGAGCATCAGTGCGGCGAAAACCACCAGTACGCCCATGATGACGCGGATGAGGCGACGCAGCGTCGCATAGTGGACGACCAGCGGCGGCGCTGCCTGCACCATGGTGCGCGGCGAGTCATAATGCGCGACCACCACGACTTTTCGGATATGGGCGGAGTGCTCGTTGCCGGGTGGTGTGAAGCGGGCGATGACGTTTTGGCTCAGGCTGTTGTTGAACAGCGAGTACAGGGGGTTTCTTCCCATATAATCCAGCGCCATGAGGATGGCGCCTATGACGACAAGTACAACGCCGAGCACCGGCAGCGGCGTTAAGACCGTTGCCACAGCGCCTATGACACAGAGGGCGTAGTAGAGGGCCCTGACCCAGCCATGGTTGCGCGCACAGGAGAACTCCTCTATGTCGACCGACATGCCAAAGCCGTCGAGGCGCGCGGCTATCAGCTCTGCCGCCTGGTGTTCTTGCAGGGTTCCCGCGGGACGGGGGCCGACCTCTTGGATAAGCTCGTCTACGTACTCAACCAGCTGTGCCATCTCTCCTCCAAACTGGTGCGTGCTTCCCTAAGCTGCACATAGAGCTGTACACGCCGCTCTATTATAGCTCACTCGGTTATTGCTCACTCAGACGGTTCTTTATTATTGCGCGTTGTTGTACGGGCGCGTTGCCGTACCGTCATGCTGTCATTGTTCGATTATCCACCGTGGCGCCCTGTTGTCATTGGACGGTTATGCCCAGGTAGGCGCGCAGATAGGCATCAGCGTCAGCTGCCAGGAGGCGGGCTTCCTTGTAGTCTTCCTTCAGTTGCTGGGTCTTCTCGTTATAGATGGGGACGATAAAGGCCACTGGATCCGAGGGCAGCCTTGCGGCCAAATCGACCACCTCCAGGTCCTTGATGATGAACTCCTCGTTATGGGTGGCGGCGGCCACCCACTCATGAGCCAGATAGGCGTCATCTGATGCCAGGGCAAGCTCAACCGACTCGATCCTCGCTGTGAGGTACTGGCTCAGGCTGCTGACGTCGATGCCCGGCAGTATCTCAGGGGTCTTGGCCAGGGCCTCCTCGGCCAGACGGAGCTTGTTGAGGGCATCCTGGTTGTAATCCCGGGACTCCCCAACCGCGCCCCCGCCTTCTGCGGCAACCAACTCAACGGCCATCCGCATTGTTGTATCCGCATCGATTATCAGGCTCCAGACATACTCGAGCGTGATGGCGCATCGCATGGCAGCTATGTCATAGCGGGTGAGCTCCTCGCTCATGACCAGCATCTGCTTGCGCGCCTTAGCGGCCTCAATGGCGTGCTGGGCAAGCGCCTTGCTCTCCTTGTTCAGATAGGTGTCGCTGGCCTGCTGGGCCGTTTCGATAGCCTTGTCCAATGCGGCTTGTGCGCTGTGTATCTGGTCGAGCAGAGCCTCGAGTTTGGGGATGTCCTCCTCTTTTATCTGGCTTTCAGTGGCCTTGTCCAGCGCGATGACCACGCTGTCGGCCTCTTGGATGAAGGCTATCGCCTCGTCGAGCAGGGCATCACCCTGCTGCTTGATGCTTGCCGCCTCGTCAGCCTGCTGCGCCAGGACGGTCCGGTTGAAGTAAGTGAGCCCTCCGGTCAGAAGGATGAAGACGGCAATCGCAGTAAGGAGGGCTGGCCAGATGTGGTATCTACGAGGCGCATCGACAAGGAAAGGGTCATCATATGGGCTGGCGCCTGGAGGCCTTCTGCCCGCAGGTTTGCTGGTAGCAGGCCTGTTGGAGGAGGATCTGCTGGTAGCAGGTCTGTTGGTGGTGGGGTTTCTGTCTGTCTGGCTCCTGGTTGCAGGTTCTTTGCCAGCAGCCTGTCTATCGACGATAACAGGTGGCCGTGGTGCGGTGCGGTTGTTTGCCCCGTCTGGTTTCCCGGTGGTTATGTCCTTCTCGTCCTCACCAAAAGAGCCTTCCTGCTGTGGGCCTTCTTCGCTCGCCGCCCTGAGGAGGCTCTCAAGTATGTCGTTTGCCTCATGTTGCTTCTTTGTCTCCTGCGCAGCCTTAATCAGGGCCTCCGCTTCCGGATTACCCGTTGGTTTCGCTCCTGGTCCTCTCCCGTGCCTGCCCACTGTTTCCTTTCGCCTGCCCCGTTTTGAGGGGCTTAAGTATACCGCAGCGCCGTGCTTTCGATTTGCCGCAACGGTTTATAGTATTATGAAAAGAAAAGGGATGGCGCAGCTTGTCCCTGTACTGCAAGGAGTTGAGTCTATGTTCGCTGCAGGGCCTTTTTTGGGGATGGGTCTCCCCGAGCTTGTCATACTGGCAATCCTCTTGATTCCCATCGTTTACATCATCGCCATACTCATCGCAATCCTACGCCGCCGCAAGAACGTCGACCCCACACAGGAGCTTACGGCGCTCAAACAGCAGCTGGAGGTCGCGCAGGAGAAGCTTGACGCGACGCAGACCCGGCTTGAGCTCCAACAACATCGCCTTGAGGCCTTTGACGCCTCCTTCTTGCGCATGGACAGCCTCATCCGCGATGAGTTCGGCCGCAGCCGCGAGGAGAGTCAGGGGCAGCAGCGGGCGACCCGCGAGGAGACCTCAAAGACGCTGCGCGAGAACCGCGAGGAGCTGGGCAAGCAGTTCAAGGAGATCCGCGAGAGCATGGAGAAGCAGCTGGGCAGCATGCAAAGCGACAATGCCGTCAAGCTGGAGGAGATGCGCAAGACCGTTGACGAGAAACTCCAGGAAACCGTGGAGAAGCGCTTCTCCGAGAGCTTCGCGCTGATCAGCACCCGGCTGGAAGAAGTGCATAAGGGTTTGGGCGAGATGCAGAGCCTCGCAAGCGGGGTCAGCGACCTGAACAACGTCCTGTCCAACGTCAAGGCCCGTGGTACCTTTGGTGAGTACCAGCTGGGCGCCATACTGGAGCAGTACCTCTCGCCAGAGCAGTTCACCAGCAACGCCCAGACCAAGAAGCGCAGCCAGGAGCGGGTCGAGTTCGCCATCCGATTGCCCGGGCGCGGCGAGGATGGTGTGGACGAGGTGCTTTTGCCCATCGACTCGAAATTCCCCATAGAGGACTACGAGCGCCTGCTCAATGCCTATGACGGCAAGAGTGACGAGAAGCCCGAGGAGCTCATCAAGCGCCTGGTCATCTCACTGAAGACCTTTGCCCGCACCATCCACGATAAATACCTCAATCCGCCGCTGACCACGGAGTTCGCCATCATGTTCGTGCCCACCGAGAGCCTGTATGCCGAGATCCTGCGGATACCGGGGCTCTCCGACCAGTTGCAACGGGAGTTCCAGGTGGTTGTAGTGGGCCCCACCAACCTGGTGGCCTTCCTCAACAGCCTGCAGATGGGCTTCCGTTCCTTAGCCGTGGAGAAGCGCTCCAGCGAGGTATGGACGCTGCTCGGCCAGGTGAAGACGGAGTTCGGCAAGTTCACCGGGGTTTTGGAGAGCGTGAAGAAGAAGCTCGATGCCGCCTCCAACGAGATCGGCAGGGTTGAGACCAGGACCCGGGTCATCAGCGGCAAGCTGCGCAAGGTGCAGGGCCTGCCAGTGGGCGTTGCGGCCGGCCTATTGGAGGCCACTGACGCTGCTGACGCTGCTGAGGAGACCGGAGAGGCTGCGGTGATCGAGGTTGAAGAAGAATAACCGCTCGCCTGCCGCGCTTTGTCTTGTCAGGCCTGTGGGCGGTAGTAATCCCTGAAGCGGGTAAAAGCGGCATCGAATACCAGGTCGATGTCGCGGGTGGGGCCGTTGCGGTTCTTGCCCACGATGAGCTTCGCCATCCCCGGGTCTGGGCGCCCTACCGTGTTGGCTTCCTCCTCGTAAAGGGAGCGGTCCAAGAACAGCACCACGTCTGCATCCTGCTCGATATTCCCTGACTCCCGCAGGTCAGAAAGTTGCGGCCGCTTGTTCTTGTGTCCCTCGACGGCGCGGGAAAGCTGGCTGAGGGCCAGTATGGGCATGTCGAGCTCTTTCGCGAGGATCTTCAACCCGCGCGAGATGTCACCCACTGCCACCCAGCGGTCCTGGGCGTTGCTCCCCGTGGCCTGCATGAGCTGCAGGTAGTCAACTATGATGATGCCCTGCTCCACGCGCTGTAGTTGTCGACGTGCTTTCGCACGCATCTCGGTGATAGTCAGACCCGGCGTGTCGTCGATGAAGAACTGATACTCGCTGAGTACCGAGCAGGTTCTGACTATGTCCTTCCAGTCCGCATCATTCAGTTGCGCCGTGCGCATCTTTTGGTAATCGACCGAGGACTCTGAGCTCATGATCCTCTGTGTGAGCTGCGAGGCGGGCATCTCCAACGAGAAGAACGCTATGGTAGTGCCTTTGCTGGCCGCATTGACGGCGATGTTGAGCGCCAGCGCAGTCTTCCCTATTCCAGGCCGCGCCGCAAGGACCACCAGGTCTCCGCCGCGTAGGCCAGCGAGCAGCTTGTCAACCTCGCTGAAGCCGGTAGGCACGCCCAGGATGGGAGACTTATTGTCTGCCATCTTCTCGAACATCGCCACCGAGTCGCTGAGCAGCTTCTCAATGGGAAGGAAGTTCGATTCCACCCTTTTGTTTGTGACCTCGAACAGGATCTTCTCGGCCTGTTCGACTGCTTTATTCGCATCGTCGGTGTCGCTGAATCCCAGCGCCTCGATGCCGTTGGCTGCCCTGATGAGGTCCCTGAGCAGCGCTTCTCGTTTTACGATCTCGACATGATGGCTCCAGTTATACAGCGCGTAGTCGTTGTTTGCCAGCTCGATGATATAGGCCTTGCCGCCTACATCCTTCAACTCCCCTCGCGCTTCAAGGCGCTCTGCCAGGCTGAGGTGGTCAATGGGAACATGGCGCTCGGAGAGCTCGATCATTGCTGTGAAGATCTTCTGGTGGGCATGGCGATAGAAGGCCTGGGGCGCGATGCGGGCGATGATCTCATCCACAACATCCTTGTTGAGGAGCATGGCGGCAAGTACGGATTTCTCCGCGTCTACGTTTTGGGGGGGTGTTTTAATGATCGACTCTGGCATATCCGTTTCTCTGAGACCCCTTCTGTCTTCTCCCGATCAGAGCTGCCCCAGCAAGCGCCGGGCCCTTTTCTTGTGGGCATACGATGATAGCGCATTTCTCCGCTGAAAGAGTCTGTCTTGGGGCTGTTTTCGCGCTTTTCGTTCTTTTCTGAATCGGCGGTTTGGATCCGTGTTTGCAGCGGTTCCGTTGGAGCTCTTTTTTCCCGACGTCGCCCGTTTTCCGCTTTGGCACGGTTTTGTGGCTAGGCTTGAGACAACTTGATGCGTTGGATCGGTCGGTTCTCTTATTGTTACAATTTGCAGCTTTTTGTGGTGAGTGGTACACTACGCGGGCACTTTTCCTGTTTGGGTGTTACCTTCAACACCTGAGCCGCACAAGTCCAGAGGAGGTGAAATATGAAGGCTTATGAACTGCTGTTCTTCATCAACCCCTCACTCGAAGAAGAAGATCGCCTTGCTGCCCTCAAGAGGATTGATACTGCTATCACCTCACAGGGCGGCGTGGTCGATAACACCGACGAGTGGGGCAAGAAGAAGCTCGCGTTCGAAGTAGACAGGCTGACCGACGGCGATTATGTCCTGATCGATTTCCATGCTGCCCCTAACAGTATCGAGGAGATCGACCGGGTGTTACGCATCACAGACGCTGTGAAGCGCTTTATGATCGTCGCTCGAGCAGATCGAGACTAACAGTATCGGGCCAAGTAATCCTGTAAAGAGTAGTAGACCAAAAAGGTGGTTAGACATGAGTATAAATAAGGTCCTTATCAGTGGAAATCTGACTCGTGATCCCGAGTTGCGCGCAACCGCAACAGGAATCCCCGTTCTAGGTATTGGCGTTGCGGTGAATGACCGTCGTAAGAATCAGAGCACCGGAGAGTGGGAGGATTTCCCCAATTACATCAACTGCACGATGTTCGGCCCCCGCGCAGAAGCCGTTTCTGCCTTTCTTTCAAAAGGGTCGAAGGTGGCCATTGAAGGAAAGCTCCGTTGGAGCCAGTGGGAGAATGAGGGGCAGAAGCGCTCGAAGCTGGAGGTCATCATCGACGAGATCGAGTTCCTCAGCGCTCGTGGCAGCTCCCTGCCCAGCCAACCGATCAAGGAAGTAGAGATTCCTCCGGCACCGGAAATCACCGTCTACGATGAGGACATCCCGTTCTGATCGACGCTGTTCTTATCGGCGTCACAGAACATAGATAGAAGAAGGAGATTAGCGTGGCTGAATACGTACGCCAACAACGCAAGAAGTACTGCCAGTTCTGCAAAGATGATGTGAAGTTCATCGATTATAAGGATGTCGCACTGTTGCGCAAGTACATGACTGACCGTGGGAAGATCAAGCCTCGACGCGTCACCGGTACCTGCACGCAGCATCAGCATGACATCGCAAACGCCATCAAACGCGCTCGCGAGATGGCTCTGGTCCCTTATGCGCTTCCCGTTGTAAGCGGTCGCATCGACCGCAGGAACCGCAGTTAGGGGGCCCGACATGAAAGTAATCCTTTTGGAAGAGCTCAAGGGAAGGGGCGGAGAAGGCGACGTTGTCGATGTTGCCACCGGATACGCCGTTAACTACCTCTTTCCCAAGAAGATCGCCATTCAGGCGACCAAGGGAAACCTTAAGCAGCTCGAGCTGAGAAAGCACAATATCGCTAAGCGCGAGGAGGCTCGGCTTGACACCGCTGACAAGCTGTTGGCTGCCCTTGAGGGTCAAAGGATCCGCATTGGGGCGAAGGTCGGCGAAGAGGGGCAGCTCTTTGGTTCTGTCACTCCCCAGCAGGTCGCAAACGCACTCAACGCGAAGTTCGGCCTTGACATCGATCGGAAGCGCGTCGACCTCCAGGAGGTCATCAAGCGCGCCGGCGAGCACGCGGCTTCAGTGAACATCTACCGTGACACCAAGGCGAATATCGTCATCGAGGTGGTCGACGAGAAGAAACTCGCCGAGCTTGAGAAGCCCGAGGTCGAAGCTGTGACTGATGAGACTGCGTCAGATGAGGCTGTGGCTGATGAGGTTGCGGCTGATGAGGCTGTGGCTGATGAGGTTGTCGAGGCAGATGCTGTTTTGGACGCGGCTGACGCCGAGGGCGCTGAGCCCGCAGAGCTCGCAGATGATGCTGAAGCGGCGGCTGTTGAGGCTCTGGGAGACACTGAGCCGGTCGAAGACGCAATCGAGGCCATTGTTGATGAGCCTGCTGCTGCTGACGCGGTTGAACCCGAGGCCATAGCCGAGGATACAGCGGCTGAGTCTACCGAGGAAGGCGAGCCTGAAGAGCTGTCTTAGGCCTTCAGCTTGAGAAGAAGAAGAACCAGATTGCAAAGGCGACCGCAGCGACGATAAGAGCCGTTGCGGTCCACGACATAACGACGCAACCCTTGTTCCCCTTAAGAGCGGCGCCGATGAGCCTGTCGTTGAGGGTTCGTCGGCGCTTGTAATAGATGGAGCCCTTTGGCAGCTCCGGCCAGGGCTCATCCTTGGTCAAGAACCACTCCCCCGCGCTTTCCAGAACCCTGACGAACTGCTCCTGCGTCAAATCCAAGCTTGGGTGGGCGGCGCTGGCTATTCGGTCGGTCATGTTGCCTATGAATCCTTCCAGGGCCTTTCTGTGCTCATCTTCCAGCTCTACGTCATAGCAGAAACAGGCGAAATAGGCGGAGAATGCCTTCTCCTCGGATTGGAAGACCACATAGGCTAGGAAACAGCGGACCATCCATCCCAAACCGAGAAAACCTTTTATCCTGTCCGAGAGGCTTTTATCGAGAACAGCGATGCGGCGATTGTCGCGGACATAGAGCCCCAGGGCCTCCCCCTCCTCTCTCAGCAGTAACTCTGTACCGATTATCCCCTCTGAGCTGCTGAGGAAGACTGTTCCTTCTTTTCCTTGCGGCCTGAAGTCTCCGTAGAACCCTCTGTAGGAGACGTCGACGGCAGGGTAATGCGCCAGGTGTCTATTCCTGGAGGACTGTGCCGTCTTCATATAGTCGCCCAATGGATCCTGGAAGCGCCCCGGGCTGTCAAGCGGTGTCTTTTTCATAGACTGATTATACCAATGGCGTTTCATTTGCACTCTGTGTGTATGTGAGAGGAATGTCAGCGTCTTGTGTAGAAACGGTAACAATGCCTGAACAAGGCGTTATCGAGGAGACCCGCTCTGTTAGACTAGAGTCTCCCCCCAAGCCGCTTCTTGAGTTGAAGGACGGTGGTATATGCCCAGGAACCCTCTTCCTACCGGCGAAGAGCCCCCTAAGGGCTTTGAGTCCCTGATGAGGAACCGATCGATGATTGATGGTCTGCGGGTGGACTGTGCCTTTGTCAGCCAGCTCGCAAAGATCGAGTTCTCTGAGATCGAGACCATGCGTAAGCTGGCGCTCTCTGGTATCAACATGTTGGTAGGCCTCACAAACGAAGTCATCTCCTTTGAGGAGGAGATCAGCATACTTCCTGGTAAAGAGGCTTCAGACAAACTCCTGTTCAGGGCCTATTGGGGAAAGGACCTGACGGGATACGCGCTGGTGGTCTTCAATTGGCCACAGAAGGGCGCCTGGGTTATCCAGCACCTCGTCATACACCCGGACTTCCGCCTTCAGGGTATCGGTTCGTCTATCGTCGCGAGGATCGAGAACTTCGCCTTGCGCTCGGAAGTCGAAGCAACCAGCATCTTCGCGATCCCGCTGGAGGAGCGAGGCGTGCAGTTCTGGCAAAGCCTCGGGTATGTCTTTGAGAGCGGTCGCCAGCCCATTAAAATTGCTGACCTCGATCATGAGCTGGTCCTCTACAGCAAGAACCTCTAGGGAAGTACCTATTATTTGCTTGTGCCTTGGGTGGTATCCGGTTTTCCCTGGTACCAACCCAAAGATTCGATTGCCGAGAAACAGGCCAGCTGGCCTTCGCCCACGGCTTTTGCGATCTGCAAAGGCTTTCCGGTGCAGTCGCCAGCAGCAAAGACGCCTGGTATGTTTGTGCTCATGCCCCTGTCTACGATGATACTGTTCTCTTTCAGCTCTAACCCGGCCAACAGGGTATCCGGAGCAAGCGTCGGCCTGAGGATGAAGATGCCCGCACAGGTAATCGACTCGGTCTTATCCGTGTCTGCTTCTCTATAGGTCAGACCGGTGACGCCCATCATGTCTCCTGTGATGTTGATGACCGAGCCGAGCTTGACCGCGATTCCCTCAGAGAGTCCCGTGGGCGCTTTCCTTGCAAGAAAGGATACGTCGGCGCCTATCTCTGCAAGGAAGTTGGCCTCCGTGACCGCCTCGGCGTCCAGCCCCACAACACAGACCTTCGCCGTACGATAGAGCATGCCGTCGCAGGTCGCACAATAACTCACCCCTCGGCCTAGGAACTCGCTTTCACCCGGAAAGGGGGCGTCCGCGGAGACGCCGGTCGCCAGGATGATAGACCGAGCCTCAATGAGCCTGTCGCCCGCTGTCAAAGAGAACCGCTCTCCCAGTGGCAGGACGGATATCACCCTCTCAAAACAGAACTCGACCCCCAGTCCCAGCGCCTGTTCCTGCATCTGCTCGAGAAGAGCGCGACCGCTGATCTTTGACACGCCGGGATAGTTGTCGATTATCTTCGCCTTGGCAAGGGGGCTGTTCTCAAGACGATTGGAAACAACCAGGACGCTCTTGTTGCGGGCGCGTGCGGTGATCGCTGCTGAGAGCCCCGCTGGGCCGGCGCCGACAATCGTTATGTCATACATGCAACCACCTTGTCCTTGATCCTCTTCTATTCTTGGTTCTGCTCAAGCGCGAAATCCAAGAGAAGCAGATACAGCTCCCCGTCTGTGAGGCCGAAATGGCGTGCGCTCTCGGGGATAAGAGAGGTGTGCGTCATGCCGGGAACCGTGTTGGTCTCTATGAGCCAGGGCGTCCCGTCCTCAGAGACTATCATGTCGGTGCGCGAGATGCCGGCACACTTCAACACGGCATGCGCTGCTATAGCTGCCTGACTGCATCGCTCGGCTGATTCTGCCGTTATCCGTGCCGGGATGAGATGGGTTGATCCTCCATCAGCATATTTTGACTCATAGTCGTAGAATTCGTTCTTGGGTATTATCTCGATAACGGGGAGGGCAAGTGGTTCCTCTTGCCAATTGCCAAGAACCGGGACCGTCACCTCAACGCCTTTTATGAACTCCTCTATGAGCAACGTGTCGCTTATTGCAAAGCCCTCGTCAAGCGCCACTTCAACTTCCTCACGGGTCTTTGGAAGACTGACCCCCAGCGAGGAGCCGTCGCAGGTCGGCTTCACCACACAGGGAAGCCCTATCCTCGCAAGGATCGCGTCCAGCTCGGTTGTTTTGGGGCGCAGGCCGTGTGGCAGCTCCACATAAGCTGCTGTTGCCAGCCCACAGTCCTTATACAGTATCTTTGTTACAGCCTTATCCATGGCCAGTGCGCTGGAAGTAACCCCGCTGTGCGTATAAGGGATGCCCAGCATCTCAAGAAGCCCCTGGATACAACCATCTTCCCCACCCGTCCCGTGTAGGGCGATAAACGCCACATCCGGCTTGGTGGCGATCAGCTCCTCGACGAAACCCGCTCTCCCCGTGTCGATGAAGTGGATATGCAGACCCTCCTTCTCGAGCACCCGTCTTACGTTTGTCCCGCTGGCAATGGACACCTCACGCTCGCCGCAGGTTCCGCCATAGAGCAGCGCGACCGTTCCGATACGACCAGGCGCCGCGGCCGCCCTCTGCTTAAGCCGTGTCAAGCAACCGGTGGATCCCGTTTTATCCATCAATGCTCTCCTCGTGTTGTTCTGGTTCGCCTGCATGCTGCTGCCAGGTCCCCAGCGTCCAGCCCAGGGCGCCTATGCTGCAGCAACAAAGTAAGAGTATCAAGACGATGGTCAGTAGTATGACGGGGGTCTTGTTCATGCTTGGGTGGCTTCTCTCCTGTTGTCTTTGTAGTTTGTTCCTCCTCTTGACTATAGATTGTATACGAGACCGGCTAAAATGTGAGCCATGGAGACTAGTTTTGGACTACTCGTTACTTAGGGGGCACACCGATGTCTGGTCCCAACAGGATCAAGCAATACAGTATTGAAGGCCTCCGGTCGCTTCTGCTGGAGTGGGGCGAGCCGGCCTATCGAGCCAACCAGCTGCTCCACTGGCTGTACGCGGCTGCTGTAAGCAGTTACCAGGAGATGTCCGACCTCCCCTTTTCTCTGCGCCTGCGCCTGGAAAAGGAGGCGCCCCTGATAACGCCGCAGGTCTTGGATAGAAGACTCTCTGCTGACGGCAGCCTTAAATACCTGCTCGAGCTTTGGGATGGAAGCCTTATAGAAACCGTTGCGATCCCAAGCCGCAACCGCCTGTCTGTCTGTTTCTCTACCCAGGTGGGCTGTGCCCTGGGTTGCGCCTTTTGCACAACGGGTATCGGAGGCCTTGTGCGTTCGCTTGATCCAGGTGAGATGGTCGACCAGCTGTTGGTTGTGTCCAGGGATCTTGATCGCCGGGTTGACAACGCTGTAGCGATGGGAGAAGGCGAGCCTTTTGCCAATTATGAGGCAGCTTTATCGGCCTTGCGCATCATGAACGCATCAACCGCGCTGGGCATCGGCGCTCGTCATTTGACCGTATCTACCTGCGGTCTTATAAAGCAGATCGAGCGTTTCGCACAGGAGCCGGAGCAGTTCACGCTTGCCGTGTCGCTTCACTCCGCCGTTCAGTCAACCCGGGACCTGTTGATGCCCTCGCTTTGCAACCAGCCTCTTGATAGATTGCGCGACAGCCTTCTTCTTTATGCCGAGATAACCGGGCGTAGGCCTTCTCTGGAGGTCACCCTTATGGATTCTGTCAATGACACCCCAAAGGAGGTCTCTGCCTTGCTCGCTTTTTCACGTGGTCTGCTTTGCCACGTGAATCTTATCCCCTTCAATAAGGGGCGGTCGCCTGATGCTGATCTGGGTTTTAAACCAAGCTCCCCTATCCGCTTCCAAGAGATTGCAGCGATTCTGCAAGATGCAGGTATTGCTTGTTCGGTCCGTCGTTCGCGTGGGTCTGACATCCAAGGGGCTTGCGGGCAATTGAAGGGCGCCCTGTACAGGTGAATAATCGAGACGGGAGCAACTTTTCTTAGTTGCTCCCGTCCCTATGACGCCCGAAGGGTATTGGAGGTTCTGTTTCTGGTGCAGTCGGCTTTGGTTCTTTTCTCTTTCTCTCGCGCCTGCAAGAAGTATAGTACCTGCTCATTGCCCCTGAAGTAAGCCCCTCCTAACACGATAAAAGGGTCTTGACATTTGCTCGCATTTGTGATTTTACTTTCTTGGAACTCCTCAGGCTTCGAGCTCCAGTGAAGCCCATTGGGCATCATATACACTATTGTCGATATTTTCCTTGGTATTTTCATTCACGCTTACATATTTTGCATCTGTATTCTTTCCTGTTGTGCCGCCGATCTTTGAGACTACAAACTGTATTTGGCTGACCGCGCTCTTCGTGGTCTTTAAGATGCTCATTGCCTGCTCTTCTACCTCTGCCCTGATCTTGTCGTTCTTCATCAGCAATACAACTGTTATCGTAGAAAAGAAAACCAGTCCTCCGATGAAAGAGGCTATCCTTATTTGCTTCCCGCTCATCAGCCCTTCTCCTTTTTCGGTCTTTGTATCACGTTTACTTAGTTCGACTCTTCCTTGCTGATTCGTCCTGTGTAGGCTTCTTTACTTTGTGATCTCACTGAAGATCCTCTCGAGGTCCTCTTCGTCTTTGAATTCTATCTCGATCCGGTTCTTTCCTCGAACGGTCTTGACCTTGACGTTCGTTGACAGCCTTTGTCTCAGTTTTCTTGCCACTATCTTGAACGCTCGAGGAGAGGGCGACCTTCTTGCCCTGTCTATTCCCTGCGTTCCGTAGAAACGAGCAAGCGATTCGGCCTCTCGCACCGACAGGTTCTCTTCTACGATCTTCTTGGCTAAGCGAACCCGTCCGTCCTCATCAGGCACCGCAAGGATCGCCCTTCCGTGTCCTGAGCTTAGAAGGCCGTCGAACATTTGTTCTTGTACTTCTTCTGGGAGATTGAGCAGACGAAGGGCGTTGGAGATGGTTGCCTGATTCTTTGACACTGCTTCTGCAACGTCTTTCTGCTTGCAACCCTTCAGCTCTATCAGTCTTTGATACCCTCTTGCTTCTTCTATCGCATTGAGGTTGTCCCTTTGCAGGTTCTCAACTAAGGCGATCTCTTGCGCCTCGACATCGCTGGCGATGATTATCTTGGCTGCTATCGTCTTAAAGCCTAGGTTCTTGCAAGCCTGCCACCTTCGTTCTCCCGCGACTATCTGAAAACCGGATCCTTCAGGACGCACGAGAATAGGCTGTAGCAGCCCATCCTTTTCTATCGAACGCATGAGCTCTGACAGTCTTTCTTCTGGAAAGTCTGTTCTTGGCTGGTTGGGGTTTGGGAAGATCTCCTGGATCTTTATCTCTGAGAAGTCTACGTTGCGCCCGGTTTCAGCCTCTGCCTCCATGATCAGGGAGTTCAAGCCTTTTCCGAGTCCTCCTTTTGGTTTCTCTCTCTGTTTCTCAACCACGTCTGATCACTTCCTTTGCTAATTCGCGATAAGCTTCTGCGCCCTTGCTTCTTGAACTGTAAACAAGTATCGATTGTCCAAAGCTGGGAGCTTCGGCAAGTTTCACAGATCTCGGGACAATCGTTTTGTATACCTGTTTTTGGAAGAACTCCTTGACCTCCTCGGATACCTGTCTTGCCAGAGTGGTTCTCGAATCATACATGGTCAAAAGTACCCCCTGTATCTCCAGGTCTTGGTTCAGCCTTACTTTGACAAGTTTTATTGTGTCAAGAAGTTTTGACAGACCTTCAAGCGCATAATACTCACATTGAATGGGAATGATAAGTTTGTCTGCTGCTGCCAGGGAGTTTATCGTCAGCAGCCCTAATGAGGGAGGGCTGTCGACTATGATGAAGTCGTATTCATTCTTGATCTGCTTGATTACGTCGCTCAGTCTGGTTTCCCTTGATATCACAACCGCCAGTTCCGGCTCAGCTCCCGCAAGGTCTATGGTTGCAGGTATTATGCTTACTTTTGACTCTCTTGTTTGCTGTATCAGTTCTTTTGTAGGCGTATCGTTCATAAGGCCGTCATAGATGCTCTTCATCCCGATAATCTTCTCGACACCAAAACCAGATGTGGAGTTTCCTTGGGGATCCAGGTCGATAAGTAGCACCTCTTTTCCCTTTTCCCCTAAAGCAGCAGCCAGGTTCACTGCTGTTGTAGATTTTCCAACTCCCCCTTTTTGGTTGATTATTGTGAGGGTAACGGCGTTCTTCTCTGTCTTTTTGATTGTAATCACCCTACCTTTTCCCAGGCTTAAAGAGGCGTTGTATATGAACCGTCTTCATCATACCTGTTTTGATAAGGAAATCATTCCACGTGAAACATTTATTCTTTTTCTTTTCACGTGAAATGATGCTACTTGATCATGGTTTGATTGCTTTTCCTCATCTCTGCAAGGTGTGTTTCACGCTCGAAATCGCCTTCGGATACCCTCCAGACGCTAATAACTCAAAAAGTGGGGCGCATCTAGAGGGGTACCTCGGGTGGGGGCGCGTCTAGAGGGGTACCTTGGCTGACTCGCGTCCCGAAACCCCCTTGGAAGGGTTCAGCTGCGGAACTCGCCGCTTCGCGGCTCAGGCAGTCCTCGCTGACGAACCCTTCCAATTGGGTTTCACGCTCGAAATCGCCTTCGGATACCCTCTAGACGCTAATAGCATAAAGAAAAGAACTTGTAATATATCTTTTCACGTGAAATGTTGGAACTATATGAGAGGGCGGTGTTGTGCTTGCCCGTTTCTCCTGGGAAGATCTCGTTCTGCTTCCGCGAACTTTTGGTATACCATGATTTCGCGTTTTGTCATACCATCAGATAGAACCAGCTCTCTTTTCCCGACAAACTCCATACCAAGCATGTTCTTCAGCTTGTTCGCTACTTTGGCTTCTTCTTCTACCTGCCCTGCCTTATACGCCACCAAAGCCCCTCCCATACATAATAGGGGCGTTGCAAGCTCTAATAACACTGGGAGAGGAGCAAGCGCTCTTGCAGTAACTACTGCATATTGCCCTCTTTGGCGTCTCGCTAGTTCTTCTATACGTACAGCCTCCACACAAATGCGGTCTTGTAGGCTGTTTTCCTGTATGAACACACTGAGTAGAGCGGCCTTCTTCTTGGTTGCCTCAACAAGCGTGGTCTCTCTCTTGGTTACGATTGCAAGCGGGATCCCAGGAAACCCTCCACCGCTACCCAGATCGGCCATTCTTCCCTGTGGTGAGCGCATGATTTCTGGAAGTGCAACTAAGGAGTCCTCGATGTGAAGGATCATCGCCCTCTCTCTATTCTCTATGCTTGTCAGGTTGATTCTCTTGTTCTGTTCAAGCACGTAGCTGAGATGCTTGTCTAAAAGCCTGGCTTCCTCTTCGCTTATACTGTATTGGATTACCCGAGAGAGCGTTTTTTGTGCGTCTGGTGCTTCCTTTTCCCACATATCAGTCATTTCTTCCTGATACAACAGATCTTGTCGAATGCTCTACAATAACCGCCCTCAGGCGAGCTGGATCACTATGTACCTGTTGGGTTCGGTTCCTTCAGACTCAGTGATCACTCTTTTGTCTTCCCTGAGGGCGATGTGGACTATCCGCCGCTCATAGGGGGTCATCGGGCGCAGCCTTACTTCGTGTTTCTGTCTGATCGCCCGTGCAGCAGAAGCCTTTGCGATCCCTATTATCTTCTGCTTTCTCCGGTGCCGATACCCCTTTACATCAACAACAACGGGGTGCCTGAACCCGGTTTTCTTGCTGACGATGGAAGAAACGAGGAACTGCATGGCCTCAAGGGTCCTCCCGTGCCTGCCGATAAGCACCGCCAGGTTCTCGCCTACTATGTCGAGGATGAGTTCTCCTTCTTCGCCTTCATATTCATCTATCTCCGCGTCTTGCGCTCCAAAGCACTCTAAGAAGAACCTGATGGTCTCTATCGCGCTGTCAGCGATCTCGTCCAGCTCTTCCTCTGTCAGTTGCTTTAGGGCTTCGTTATAGTTCTTCTCTTCTTCATCGGAGAGCCGCAGCCCTTCATCCGCTCCGTCTTCCAGGCCTTCTTCAGGGTCCTCTTCTTGCTCCTCTTCCAGATCCTCCTCTAGGCCCTCTTCGAGGGCTTCTTCTTGTTGCTCGTCTTCATAGCCGTCTTCACTGATGTTGCTGTCGCCTTCGCTTGTCTCCGCTTGTTCTTCATCAGAGAGCACGGCCTTCAGTGAAACCCTCACCTTTGCCTCTGTGTTCCCACCGAACAGTTTCTTGGTGGGTTCTTCAAGGATCTCTATCTCGACGTCGTCTCGTTTGGATTCCAGCTCAGCCAGGGCTTTTTCGATGGCTTCTTCGATTGAAGGCGCAGTAGCAACGGTTTGTCTTTCCATGGTCTCTCCAGTCGTTCTCCTTGAACAGAGCCCTGTGGCTCATTATTTATTCTTCTTTGGTCGAGCTTTTTGCTGTTTTCTCACCACATCGACCTTAACAGGCTTCACCTCTACTGCCTCGGCTGCTTGAAGCGCGTCTTTCCTTTCAAGAAGCTTTTTAGACATCATCTGCTGGGCAACTCCTATGAGGGATGAGAGAACCCAGTATAAAAGCACTCCGGCGGGGGCTTTCCACCCGATATAGAGCATGAAGAGCGCCATGACGCCGGTCATCATCAGCTGTGACCGCTCGGTGTTCTTGTTGATTATCAGGGGAACCAGCAAGGAGCAGGCGAATAGCACTACCAGAAGGACATAAACCACAGCCGCAGCTACGCCCTGCTCTGAAAAGACCAGCTCCGGTGAAAGGGAGAGGTCGGGGATTATCCCGTAGAAGGTTGCCGGAAGGGCAGAGGCGGGCCGCGTGCTCGCCTGGATGTACGTGGGGAGCTCTCTCAGCACCCAATACAATGCAATGAAGATCGGCATCTGCAGGATCATAGGCAGACACCCCGAGAGGGGGTTGAACTTCGCCTCTTGATAGATCTTCTGCATTTCTTCGTTCATGCGCGCCTGGTCGTGGCCGTACTTCGCTTTCGCTGCGGCGATCTGAGGCTGCAGTTTTTGCATTTTATAGCTTGATTGATACTGTTTTCTGGTTATAGGATAGATTAATACACGAAATAATATGGTTATGAGGATGATGGCAAGGCCCCAGTCCTTGGCAATACCATAAAACCAATCAATAACGACAAAGATGCCGTACTGGAACGCTTCCCACACAAATCCTCCACTCGCCCGCGCTCAAGGCACGGGATCATATCCACCTGGGTGCCAGGGGTGACACCGCATTATCCTTCTTATACTCATCCATCCTCCCTTGATTAAGCCGTACCGCTGCAACGCTGTAAGTGCATATTCCGAACATGTTGGAATATAGCGGCACGATGGAGGTAGTAGAGGCGAGATCGAGTTCCTGTATATAGTAATACAAAACACGACAAATTTCTTAGGGATTTCCAATATGAATCGTGCTATCTTCATGGTTTATCGAACCGCGTCCCTTATCAGCTCTTCTTGAACCCGTGTCATATCCTCTACCATGCTTATGAAGCTTGCGCTTGCCGCTTTCTTCTTGGCAACAAGCACCACGTCGAAACCCTCCCAGGGCGCATGACACTGATGGGCCGCCTCCCTCAGTCTTCTTTTGATTCTGTTCCTGGTGGGTGCGCTTCCCAGTTTTCTCCCTGCAATATAGGCAACGCGGCCCTTTGTGCCGCGTTTCCCGTCTTGTGTCTGTATCAATGCGATAAAGCTGTTGGTCTGTATCTTTCGCGCCGCTTCAAAGAGCGCGGATATCTCATCAGTGGACCTAATAGTGCCTCTCACAGCACCACGTCCCCTCTTGGATTATTCAGACAGTAAGGCGCTTGCGCCCGCGCGCCCTTCGTGACGCCAATACGGCGCGTCCGCCTTTGGTCGCCATGCGCGAGCGGAATCCGTGGCACTTTGCCCTCTTGCGGTTGTTTGGTTGATAGGTTCTCTTCATTTCCTTGTTTCCTTCTAAATAGTCCTGCCAGAACAGAGCTAGTAAGTATAGGGTTTTGGGCCATTTCCTGTCAAACCTGGCAGATGAACGGAAATGAAAAATCGATGAAAAAAATTACAAAAATATTTAAAAGTTTTCCACAGGCTGTGAGTTTTGTTGAAAACCTAGGCGACAACAATCCAAGCCTGTGGAAAACTCTGTTTTTACTTATTCCTGCCGTCTTGACAAGCGCACGGAATAGGTTAACGTATCGGTACCTAATAAATCGTACTGTTTCGACTATGCCGTTTATCAGCGCGTTTGGGTAAGTTCCTTGATAAGAGAATCCATTTTTATCGTTTACGTGGTGTTTTATGTTTTTGCTCAGGTAGGGAGCCCAAAGGAGTGGCTGTCAGTGATAATGCGTTGTGCGATTTAGGTATCTGCAGCTCACAAATAGCTGATTTTTCCTGTTTTTCACATTTTTCACCTTTTTTTCACATCTTGCATAAGAGCGTGTAATTTATTGAAAAATACCTGCTTCGTCCGTGTATCTTTTTTTCATGGTTCGTTATAGAATTTCAGGCTACGGTCTTTTTCAGCAGAAACTGCTTGGCGGGATCGTGGGTTTTTCCACTTTTTTCACTTCTATACTGTGGAAAACGCTCTGCTTTTTCTATTTTTCACTATTTCCGTGAAAGTTGAGGGAAGCTCCAGTGGCCCCGGAACAAGAAAAAACAGTAGAACAGGACGTGGTTCCGGCGCTTGACAGAGGCCTTGCTGAGCCGATGGCCTCCCTCGCTTATGTTAGTAAACATGCGCGGATTGCTGTGTATGATGACCTGCTGTCTGCTCCTCGCATAATCGACATAGAGCCGGCTCCTGTGTTGGACTTCATTGAAAGCATCGCTTCGACAACCTATGATTTCGCTCAAAAACAGGGAGGGGGCCTTCCTTACTCTGTAATCAGAGAGATCGCTGAGAACTTCATCCATGCGTCTTTTGTCGAGTGTACCGTGTCTGTGCTCAATAAGGGTAATACGGTTTGTTTCTCTGACCAGGGGCCGGGAATCGAGAGGAAAAGGCTCGTCCAGCGCCCTGGGATAACTTCCGCCACCTCTGAGATGAAGCGCTATATCCGTGGGGTTGGCTCTGGTTTTCCCATAGTCAAGGAATACCTTGATCATCGTAACGGTTTTCTACAGATCGACGACAATGCCCAAAAGGGAACGGTGATCACCCTGTCTGTCCATGATGAGGCTCTTGGCTCCAGCGCACAGGTCGCTTTGTCTGAAACACCACAAAACCAACAGACCCTGAAAGGTGTCGACCAACGCAGCCTTAAAGTCCTGCGCCTCCTTTATGAAAAGGGAACGCTTGGGCCCAGCGACCTGATGGATCCTTTGGGGATAAGCGCTGCTACGGCCCATCGTATCCTGGTTGGTTTAGAACAAAAGGGGCTTGTTGTTTCTGCTCCACATAGAAAACGGATTCTCTCTAGCGCAGGTGTCACCTTATTAGAAGCCGGTGACATCCGTTAGCCTGGAATGGTTTTACAGGCAGCTGTCAGCCAATGGAGAGGTGGTAGAGGTGTCCGGCGATGTAGTGGGGCTTTGGGGGCAAACCGTTTCATACCTAAACCAAAGAGATATAAGAGGGCATTATCAATTAGGCGTTTATCTTGATTTTCTCACACCGGAGACGTTGTCAGAAAACGAACTCATAGTATCAACCGATAATTCTTTTGCTAAGAAGTGGATCGAGAAGCACTGTTTTCCTGATATCGAGGACGCCCTCTTCAATGTGGTGGGGGAGGACCTGGGTTTCAGGATCATCATCTCTGACGAGGCTGTTCCGCAAAAGACCGCTTATCAACAGATGTTGTCTGGTGAGGGCGGAGAGCCTGCTGTGCTTTATACCGAGAGAACCGAGGTCAAGCGGGCGGTCAGTATCGATGAGTGTACTTTTGATACCTTTGTTGTTGGAGACTCTAACCTTTTTGCTTATAGCACCGCTTTGGGCGTCGCAAAATCCCCGGGTAATATATATAACCCTATCTTCATCTATGGAAAGTCCGGCTTGGGTAAGACCCACCTCCTGTTAGCTATTGAGAACTATATCAAGACCCACAATCCTTATCTGAGGATCACCTATGTCCAAACCATGAACTTTGTCAGGGATTTCTCTTATATGGTGCGAAACGATGTTGATAAGAAGAAGGAGTTCGACCTGAAATACCGCAATGTGGACGTTCTTCTCTTAGATGACGTGCAGTATCTTGAGGGTAAGGGTGAAACCACCAATGAGATCTTCCAGATATTGAACAACTTCACAGCAGAGAACAAACAGATAGTGCTCAGCGCCGATCGCCCTCCTTATAGCATCGCGATCGATGAGCGTTATACCAGCCGTTTCGCCTCTGGTACGACCATTGATATACAGCCGCCAGACTACGAGACAAAATTCGTTATCTTTGAGAACTTCTTCAATTATTTCTGCCAGCGGGTCGGCAGGGAAGATTTGAGTTCTTTACTATCACAAGAGATAATCGATTTCATCATCTCCTCATCCAACGATAACATCCGTGAGTTGAATGGAGCGGCCAAGTCCCTGGTTGCTTATTTATCCTGTCGAGACAACAGGTTTGAGAAACCGAGGATCGAGGAGATAGAGAAGCAGATCCTGAACGTTTTCATGAGGGGAGAGGTGAAGCGCATCACTGTTGATATCATCCAGAAAGAGGTATCTCATTTCTATAAAGTAAGTCGCGACGACATGATCAGCAAGAAGCGGTCGAAGGAGATATCCTTTGCCCGACAGGTTGCGATGTACCTCTCCAGGAATCTCACTAATGGGTCCCTGAGTGACATAGGTGATGCTTTTGGGGGGAAAGACCACACTTCTGTTATGTATGCTTGCAAGAACATTGAATCGGCACGGCAAAGTTCAAAGAAAGTAGATAAGGAAATCGAAAGTATCTTGATAACGATACATAAATAGCCTGTGGAAAAAAGGAAGAAAGTTTGTGTGGGAAGCTGGGAAAAGGGTTTGAGATTGTTGAGAGATAATGATAAAAAGAAAGTCTGTTCAGAAAAAGTAAGGGAATGAGGAAATAGTCTACAGGGGACACGCGGAGAAGAATCAGGAGAAACGGTTGTTTTCCCACTTTTCCACTGAGTCTATTACTACTACTGATAATTAAGAATTCAATTGATTAGAAGGGAAACGGCTTAAGATGAGACTGACAATCGAAAAAGGACAACTGCAACAAAGTCTAGGGATAGTAGCAAAAGGGATGTCCTCCCGTTCGACACTCCCTATCCTTTCGGGTATCCATCTTGAAACAGAAGGCGGCTCCCTTGTCTTAAGGACGACAGACCTTGAGATATCTATCCAACATACGGTGTCTGCGTTGGTAGAAAGAGAAGGCGCGACGGTTGTTCCCGGAAAACTGTTCTCGGATATCATAAAGAGTTTCCCTGAGGCTGCGGTGACCTTGAATCAAAAAGATGACAACCTTACGGTCAGTTGTCTTGATTCCATCTTCACCATCCATACGCTGAATCCTATAGACTTCCCCCTCTTCCCACAAGTGGACACAAAGGTTGCGGGCACAATCCCGGCAGATGTCTTCTCCTCCATGATCAGGAAGGTTGTGAAGGCTGTTTCGAAGGATGAGTCCCGCGCCATACTCACGGGCGTGTTGGTGAAGCTGGATGGAAGCACACTCCAGATGGTTGCCACCGATTCCTATCGGCTGGCAATCGCTAAGAACAGGCTTGAGAAGGTCGGAGGGGAAAGTTTCGATCTTATCGTACCAGGAGAAGTGTTGGACGAGATAAGGCGCCTTATCTCTGCAATAGATGAGGTGACCATAAGCGATTCTGAGAATCAGATCGTCTTCACGTTTGGGGAGACGACCTTCATAACGCGGAAGATAGAAGGCTCTTACCCGAATTATGAGGCGATCATCCCCACAGAGAACAGCATTTCCGTGGTTGTTGAGACCGCCCAACTGCTCGAGGCTGTGAAAAGGGTGTCTATCACCACACAACCACACACCCCGATACGCCTTACCTTCAGCGGCGACATCCAGTCGATAGACGTCACCTCCAAGAACCAGGATGTAGCCAGCGCACACGAGAAATTAGCAGCACAGATAGACGGAGAGTTCTTGGAGATCGGGTTCAACCACCAATACATCATCGATGGCCTTGTGTCCATCGACACCAACGAGGTCCTGTTCGAAGCACAAACCAGCGCCAAACCAGGGATATTCAAATCTATCGGCGATGATTATTTCTATTATCTCACTATGCCGGTACGGCTCGACAGCTGAGAGAAGGCGGACCTATGAGATGAGCCTGTTCCTCAATGAGTTAAAGATTCACAACTTCAGGAACCATGGTTCTTTCCACATCGAAGAACCTGGAAGGCTCATCATCATCATCGGCAGGAATGCGACGGGGAAGACAAATATCGTTGAAGCCGTGCAGCTTGTCAGTATGTTGGAGTCCTTCAGGACGCCGCAATGGTCCACCGTGGTTGGAAATAACGACTTAAACACCAGTGTCGAGGCGGAGTTCACACAGAATGGGCGTGCGCTTACCATCAGGATGGACATAGAAGACGGGAGGCGCTCTTATTCGCTCAACGATAAGAAACACAACAAGGTTGACCTCATCGGTTTGATCCCAGCGGTGATCTTTGTCCCAGACGACCTGAACCTTATCAAGGAATCGGCGGAAACCCGCAGGAAGCTTGTCGACGACATAGGAAAACAACTCTCCTCGACCTATCTTCAGATAGGGGCCGATTATCAGAAGACGATAAGACAACGCAATATGATTTTGAGAGAGTATAAAGAGGAGAAGGGCCTCACCCCTCTCCTTGATTCATGGGATGAGAACCTGGTTGTCTTAGGAGCCCTGCTTTTTACACACCGCATCCGTCTCTATAGAAGATATATGGAAAGAGCGCGGTTCTTCTATAGGCAGCTTACGGGAGAAGAGGAGCTCTCCAGCAGGTATATCCCCTCGTTTCTACAACCTGGAGAAGAGCTGACCGATGAGGACCTGGTAGAAATGGATAAAGAGGAGGTCGAACGCCGCCTGACGGATGCCTTGAAAGAGGCGAGGGAAAAGGAGCTGGCAAGGGAGAAGTCCCTGGTTGGGCCACATCGCGACGAAATCATCTTCTATCTTGACGGCTATGAGGCGCGAAAATACGCCTCACAGGGCCAGCAAAGGAGTATCGCCCTCGCGCTGAAGCTGGGGCAACTCGACCTTATCAGGGAGATCAGCGGGAACCAACCCCTTCTCCTGCTGGACGACGTGATGTCTGAGCTAGATGGGAGCAGGAGAGAGGCGCTGATCAAGACCATCGACGGACAGGTCCAAACCATCATCACCGCAACGGATCTACAGTGCTTTAACGGGCCGCTATGGGAAAGCGCACAGATCATAGAATTGGTTTAAGTGGGAACTGAGGAACAGACAGGTAATGGAAAGAAGAAGGAGAAAGATAAGCAGCCTCGACCAGGAGATGAGAGCTTATCTAAAGAGTAATGATAGGAAAGAATCGCTACAAACCTTAGACCTACAGGGGGCCTGGGAGAAGGTTGCCACCGAAGAGGCCTTGAGGCATACAGACAACATAGTCTTCTCCAAAAGGAAGAACAGGCCCGCGACTCTGGTATATGTAGACAACAATCACTGGGCGGCACAGCTGGAAATCCAAAAAGAGCTCTACCAATACCTCATGGAACATGAGATGAAGGCCAAGATCCCAGAGTTGTGCTTCCTTGTGTCCCAGAAAGCCTCTTATAAGAAAGAGTTCAGGAAAAGAAGAGAAGAAGAAAGGGTTTTCCAGACACAGGAAAGAAGCGTCGCCCTTACGGAGGAAGAGGAGAGGGGCGTAAGGGAAACCGTTGCGGGAATCAAGGACGAAGAACTGAAAGAGAGACTCTATAAAGCGATGAAGAAAGACCTTGAGTGGAAAAAGGGTCTGGAGGGGCTGAAAACGGCTGAGAATGCGCCAGAAAGCCCAGAAACAATATAAAATCACCCGGTCTAAGACTGACAATCTGGTATAATTATCCCCATAAGAACGAAGCAGGTTGAAGCGCGGCAAAGGCACGCGCTTCACGCATGTAGTAAGGAGCTTGTTTTGGCGAGCAACAACACTAAGAACACAAACGGAAACACCGATTACGGCAAAGACGACATCCAGGTTTTAGAGGGGTTGGAGGCAGTCCGAAAACGCCCCGGTATGTATATCGGCTCGACCGGGCCAAGGGGGCTGCACCATCTCATCTATGAGGTGGTGGACAACTCCATCGACGAGGCCATGGCCGGGTTCGCCGACAAGGTCGAGGTCATCATCCACCAGGACCATTCGGTCACCGTCATCGACAACGGAAGAGGGATCCCCATAGGGCGACACCCCAAGATGAAGATGGAGACGCTTGAGGTTGTCCTGACCATGCTCCACGCTGGTGGGAAGTTCGGCGGCGAGGGCTATAAGGTCTCCGGTGGCCTGCACGGCGTGGGCGTCAGCGTGGTGAATGCGCTTTCCGAGAAGATGCGGGTCGAGGTGAGCCGAGAGGGCGGCATCTATGAGATGGAGTTCGCCCGCGGAAAGACCACAAAGAAGATCAACCAGATAGGGAAGACCAAGAAGACGGGAACCACCATCACCTTCTGGGCTGATCCGGAGGTCTTTGAGACAACCCGCTATGACCACGACACCATCTCGTCCCGCCTGAGGGAGATGGCCTTTCTGAACAAGAACATCAAGATCATCTTCACCAACGAGTGCGAGAAGGCTGAAGACGGCAACGGGCCACTGGTTGAGACCTTCCAATATGCCGGCGGGATAGTGGACTTTGTCAAATACGTGAACGAAGGAAAGGACGTGCTTCCCGGTCTCTCGAAGCCCATCTATTTCACCGCCTCCCAAGAGGATGTGGGGGAGATAGAATTCGCCATGCAGTGGAACACCACCCACTACGAGACCACGTTGGCCTTTGCGAACAACATCCACACCACCGAGGGTGGCACCCATATGGAGGGGTTCAAGAACGGTATCACCCGTATCATCAACGACTACGCACGCAGCCACAACATGCTCAAGGAGAAGGAAGACAACATGGCTGGCGAGGACGTGCGTTCCGGACTAGCCTGTATCATATCCGTCAAGTTGCGTGAGCCGCAATTCGAGGGGCAGACCAAGACCAAGCTGGGCAACACGGAGATCCGATCCCTGGCGCAGTCCGCCGTCATGCAGGGCGTCGCTGAGTATATGGAAGAGCACCCCAACCCCGCGCGGGCAATAGTCAACAAAGGGTTAGAGGAGAAGCGCGTGCGCGAGGCTGTCAACAAGTACAAACAGTCAGCGCGCAAGCAGAAAGAGACCTCGCTGCCCGGCAAGCTCGCCGACTGTTCGCTACGCGACCCCGAACTTATCGAGCTCTATATTGTTGAGGGCGACAGCGCCGGCGGTTCTGCCAAACAGGCACGCGAGCGCTCCTTCCAGGCCATACTTCCCTTGCGCGGCAAGATCCTGAACATCGAACGAGCGAATTTGCACCGCTCCTTATCGTCAGAAACCATAAACACCCTGATCACCGCTTTAGGGACGGGTATTGGGGATGATTTCAACGTGGAGAAGGCACGGTATCACAAGGCCATCATCATGACCGACGCCGACGTGGACGGCGCCCATATCCGCACGCTGCTGCTGACGTTCTTCTTCCGCTTTATGCCGGAGATGATCGAGAACGGGTACGTCTATATTGCGCAACCGCCGCTGTATCGTCTCAGCGTGGGGCGCAAGCATGAATATATATATAAGGACGAGGTGCTTCAGCGCGAGATCAACAAGCTGGGCGAAGGCGTTAAGTATTCGGTCCAGCGATACAAAGGTCTTGGTGAGATGGACCCTGAGCAGCTTTGGGAGACCACCATGAAGCCGGCGAACCGCACGCTGCTCCAGGTAACGATGGACGACGCGCTCATGGCCGACCGGGTTGTGAGCGACCTGATGGGGGATCAGGTGGAGCCGAGGAAACTGTTCATCCAGAAGTACGCCAAAGACGTACGCTTTTTGGATATCTGATAGAAGGGGCATGGTAAGGTGGCAACTAATACAACACAGGAGATCGACCTCAGCGGCAGCAGCAGGATAGAGCCGACAGAAATCGCGCATGAGATGCGCGAGAGTTTTCTGGCGTACTCGATGAGCGTTATTGTAGCGCGGGCGCTGCCGGATGTGCGCGACGGGTTGAAGCCGGTGCACCGACGCATCCTCTACGCGATGAACGAGAGCGGCATCACGCCGAACAAGCCCCACAAGAAGTCCGCGTGGACCGTGGGAGAAGTCATTGGTAAATACCATCCGCATGGCGACTCCGCGGTGTATGACACCATGGTGCGGCTTGCCCAGGACTTCTCCATGCGCGTGCCGCTGGTAGACGGGCACGGCAACTTCGGCTCAGTGGACGGTGACCCTCCGGCGGCAATGCGTTATACCGAGAGCCGTCTGCAGCGTGCAGCCATGGAGCTGTTGCGCGACCTGGATAAGGAAACGGTGGACTTCCAGCCCAACTACGACGAGTCTTTGTTGGAGCCGTCAGTCCTGCCATCACGTTTTCCCAACCTGTTGGTTAACGGGTCGCAGGGTATCGCCGTAGGCATGGCAACCAACATCCCGCCGCACAACCTGGGCGAGGTGATCGACGCGACCTGCCTGTACCTGGACAACAACGACGTGACCATAGACGAACTCATGACCGTTCTGCCGGGGCCCGACTTTCCCACGGGCGCGATGATCATGGGCAGGCAGGGCATCTACGATGCCTACCATACGGGGCGCGGCTCGCTTTTGGTGCGCGCGAAGGCCCGGTTGGAGAAGACCTCAACCGGCAAGGACCGCATCATCTTCTACGAGCTGCCCTATATGGTGAACAAGGCCAAGCTGGAGACCAAGATAGAAGAGCTGCGGCGCGACAAGAAGATCCCCGACATCTCGCTGGTGCGCGACGAGAGCGACCGTAAGGGCATGCGCCTTATGGTGGAGCTGAAGCAAAACGCCATCCCGCAGGTGGTGTTGAACCAGATCTACAAGCACACCCAGGCGCAGACCAGCTTTGGCGTGATCATGCTGTCGCTGGTAGACGGGGTGCCACGCACCCTGAACCTGAAGGAGACGCTGCACTACTACATCAAACACCAGGAAGAGATAGTGGTGCGCAGGACCACCTTTGACCTGAAGAAGGCAGAGGAGCGGGCGCACATACTGCAAGGCCTGGTCATAGCCCTGGATAACATCGACGAGGTCATCACCATCATCAGGGGATCGCGCGATGACGACGAGGCCAAGGTCGCTCTGATGGAGCGCTTTGGTCTGACCCAGGCACAGACCGAGGCAATCCTGGAGATGCGCCTGCGCAGGCTCACCGGCCTGGAGCGAGGCAAGATAGAAGCCGAGCTTGAGGAGCTGCTGGAGCGGATCGCCTATTACAAGCAGGTGTTGGGTGACAACACGCTGGTGCGCAAGATCATCAAGGAGGAGCTGGGCGAGATCAAGAAGCGCTTTGCCAACCCGCGCCGCACCGAGCTGGCCGCTGACGCCAAAGACCTTGAGGTGGAGGACCTGATAGCCGAGGAGGACATGGTGGTGACCATCACGCGCTCCGGCTATGTGAAGCGCCTGCCCGTGGCCACCTATCGCCAGCAGAAGCGCGGAGGCAAGGGCCTGCAGGGCGTCAACCTCAAAGACGACGACTTTGTGGAGAACCTCTTTGTAGCCTCCACTCACGACTATATGCTGTTCTTCTCCACCTTTGGCAAGGTCTACCGCCTTAAGGTGCACGAGCTGCCTGTGGGCTCACGCCATGCGCGAGGCACTGCGATTGTGAACCTTTTGCCCTTTGAGGGTAACGAGAAGATCGCGGCGGTCATCGCTACCAAGGAGTTCCCCGAGAATGAGTTCTTGATGTTCGCGACCCAGGGCGGCATGGTGAAGAAGACCGCCATGAGTGCGTACAAGAACTCGCGATCAAGCGGGTTGATCGCCATCAAGCTGCGTGACGACGACGCGCTTATAGAGGTGCGCAAGGTCAAGCCCGGGCAGAAGGTGGTCATGGTGTCGAGCGCCGGGAAGGCGATCCGCTTTGACGAAAGCGAGGCCCGGCCCATGGGGCGCGATACCTCTGGCATCAAGGGCATGACCCCCACTAAGGGCGCGCGGGTGCTGGGCATGGAGATAGCGCCCGAAGACAGCGATCTGTTTGTGGTCACCGAGAACGGCTTTGGCAAGCGCACGCCCATTGAGGAATATACCGAGCATCACAGGGGTGGCCAGGGGATGACCACCATATCGATGACGGCGAAGAAGGGGCAGCTTGCGGCGATGAAGATAGTCATGCCGTGGCACGAGCTGATGCTGGTCTCTGAAGAGGGTGTGGTCATCCGTGTGAAAGCCAGCGGCATCTCGCGGCTTGGGCGGGCAACCCAGGGCGTCAAGGTGATGAACGTGAGCGAGAGCGACCGCGTCTGCGCCGTTGCGCGCGTGGCCGGGACCAAGAAGAAGAAGGCCGCGAACATGGAGCTTGAGGGCCAGGAGACCATCTTTGAGGAAGACGACGCCGAGGTCGAACTTGAGGGCGACGATGTTGAAAGCGGCGACGGAGCCGAGTTGGGTGGCGGCGAGATAGCGGGCGAAGAGCTTGGGCTGGATGGTGGCGCTGGGGTCGAGCCGGATAGCGACGAGGTTGAGGGAGCATGAAAGCGATACTCTTTGACCTGGACGGGACCCTCATAGACACCAAAGAGCTCATCCTTACCTCTTTCAGGAGAGCTGCCGAGGACGTGTTGGGGGCGGCTTTCCCAGATGAGCGCGTACAGGCCCTGATAGGGATACCCCTGATCGAGCAGGCGAGGGCGTTAGCGCCAGACCATGTTGACGGATTGATGGCGGCCTATAGAACGCGCAATCTTGAGCTGCACGACGAGCTCATACACTACTTTGAGGGAACCCGCGAGATGTTGGAGGCGTTTGCGGAGGAGGGCCGGCGCATGGCCGTGGTGACCTCAAAACGCAACCAGCCTGCGCAGGAGGGCCTTGCCAGCTTTGACCTACAGGGTTATTTCGAGTTTGTCAGCGGTCTGGAGGAAACGGATAAACATAAGCCCGACCCAGAGCCGCTGTTGGTTGCGGCTGCGCGGATGGGTGTGCCCATACAGGATTGTGTGTATGTGGGAGACAGCCCTTATGATATGCGGGCGGCGCTTGCCGCCGGCTCGGCCGCTGTTGCGGCGCTGTGGGGCATGTATACACGCGAGGAGCTGCTGGACGCTGGCGCTGAATACGAGGCAGCCGCACCCAGCGAGCTACCCGGGCTTATCCGTAGGATCGATACCGCATAAGAACGCAGTGCAACCACATAATCAGTACGCTTAAACCTCCCAAGGGGAGCTTTCCGATAAGCTAATACGTTAAATAAACGAACAAATACAGACAGTATTCTAATAAGCTAATATGTTAAATAAATAAACAAATATAGATAGTATTAAGGTATATCCACGCAAATATACAAAACCGTGGTAGAATTCTCCTACTGTAACCTGCGCTTATTTGAGCATGCCACAGATCATAAAAGTGAATACCAGTAGAGGAATCCAAGGGGGGACAACTTGCTGACCACAAATAAAGGGCCAGGAAAGAAAACAAGGAATCTACTGCTGTCAATATTGTGTGCGATGATGGTCGCCGTATTACTTCCGGTTGCATCTCAACCGGCAAGAGCAGCAAACACCACCCCTGACAACCCGGTTATTTTTTCCGTGCGAGGAACGATAGGCGGTGGAGGTGCGATTGAATATCATGTTTTAGTAGACGATATTTACGCAGCTCAGACCTATCAGTCTGTGATCATCACCTATCCAGCAGAATTGACGATCAACTACCCAGCTGGGCTTACTACCACATGGAACATCGACAACACCACGAGCACAAACCCAAAGAGCACCAACATGATTATCAGGGGAACGACACCAAGATCGGCCTCTCTGCTGAAGAACGACCTTGAAAGCATGTTCTTCACTTTAGCCGCGGCAGGCGCGTTCCCTCCTGATGGATCCACCGTCTCCATCAAAGCGTCTCCGTCAAAGATGACGTTCTTCCAGGATGAAGACGGCTATGTCCATTACTATGAGTTCATCGCCTCCACAACCACAAATTGGCTGCAAGCATATAACGCAGCAAAGAGCCGGAGCATGCAGGACCCGCGCTACCCCGATGATCCAACCAAGAGGCTGCAGGGTTATCTTGCCACCATAACAAGCCAGGCAGAACAAGATAAGGTCTATAACGATATCGCTACACAGTGCGGCTGGCTTGGCGGCACACGGATCCTCCAGAAAACCCCTCCTGGGGGAGCCGGCGACGCCCTTCCCGCTACGCCCATCCTGGACCCCGACAGCCTCCCTGAGACAGCGGGCCAGTTCAACAATAACTTCAGGCACAACACCGGCACCGCAACAACGGCAACCAATACCCAGTACTGGTATTGGGCCTGCGGCCCAGAGGCAGGGCAGATCTTCTATACGCAGGCACGGGCTGCTGTAAGCGGCGCGAGGACGCCTGACCCAGCCACTGAGAACGCGGGCAACATCCCTGAAGGCTTCACAGGCTGGTCTTACTATTCATTCTGGACGTCTGGTGAGCCGAACAACTCTGACGGTACCGCCAGGGATGGCGGGCGCGGTGGTGAATATGTGCTCCAGTTCGCCTGGAGCGGCAGCCCAAGATGGAATGATTACAGCCATGCGAACCTGGGCTCTATTGCTGGCTACTATGTTGAGTATGGCGGCTATCCTGACGACCCAAAAGGTGAGGATTTGGTTGGCAGTGACGTGACAACCACAAGCGAGGTCGAACTGGTCATGCCCATCATCATCGCCTATCGCTCGACGGTTATCGAGGGATACGACATGCAGGGCAACCCGATCTACCGCATGATGACGGCCGTTGGCACAGACTATGACCGGGTTATAACGTTTGGAGCGAACCTGCCATACACAGCGGTGAGGAATGAGCCTCCCGGCAGTCCTGGCCCTGCAGATATTCTCGGCTATAAGGCTCACGGATTCGAGTTCATCGGACAGCTTGAGGACAAGGAGCATCTTTCCCTGAATGTCTCCGGCGACGTCTCTGGCTTTCACAGCACACACACGCAGCGGATCGTGTTCTTGTATCAACCAACACAACACACCGTTTCCTTTGACGCCAATTTCCCTGGATGGAACTCGGCGAGCGTTTCTCCAGGATCGAAATATGTATCCTATGACACGCCGTATGGCGCAATGGCGGTTGCCATAAGGCCGGGCTATGACTTTGCTGGCTGGTATGGCAATGACAGCGGCACGGGTCCGGAGATAACCGCTGAGAGCATAGGCCCGGGCTATGACCACACGCTATATGCCCAATGGGCGGAGAAAAGCGGCTACACCGTAGAGTATGACTTGAATGGTGGCCTGGATCCAGACGATGGGACGTATGACAATAAAACAGGTATCAGCTGGACGGACGCCGGCTTGCTGCCCAGCGCCGCCCCGACGCGCAGCGGATATGTCTTTGCCGGCTGGAAGGTCTCCATCGGCGGCGCTAAGGAAGGCGTCACAAGCGCTGACACGTACAGCATCCTGGCGACCAACGACGCTCAAGACACTATTGTGCTGCAAGCACAGTGGGTGGAAGAGGGCAGGATCCTGGTCATCTACTACATGAATGGAGCTACCAGCCCAGTAATCCCGGATGTGGACGTCCTGCTGACAGATTATGTTGATTTCCCTGCCCCAACCCGCACAGGCCACGCCTTTATCGGCTGGAAGGTCATCAATGACGGCTTTGGAGGCACAGGCGGCACCTATGCGGCCGGGACCTCGACCGCACAATACCAGGACCTTGCCGCGATTGATGCCAGCTTCATAATCCTTGAGGCTCAGTGGACAGCAAACACCTATACGGTCAGTTACGACAAGAACGATGAGGGCGGGCTCGTTGCGAGCCCGTATGGTAGCCCAAAGACAGGTGTGTTGTGGGACGAGAACGGCCTTGTGCCACCTGATGCGGGCGACCCCCTCTGGCTTCGCCAGGTATTCATGGGCTGGAATACCGAAGCCGACGGCTCAGGGACCAGCGTCTATAACGGCACTACCTATGCGCAGCTTGCAGGTGTTGATACGGTCGATTCCGTGGTCCTGTATGCTCAGTGGCTAGAAGAGCGCACCTATCTTGTCCGGTATGACACCAACGGCGGCATCCCCTCAGCGTTCACGGATAAAGTGGTCTATTTCGACGAGGACGACCTCCTTCCGCCTACTGACCCCACGCGCACGGGGTTTGATTTCTCTGGCTGGAGCGTTTCCGATAACGGCTCAAAAGCAGGTGTTATCAGCACAGATACCTTTGGCGGCCTTGCAACGAACCCCAATACAGGCTATATCACGCTGCAGGCGCAGTATTCGCCAAAAGGTGGCTTGTCGGTACACTACAATCTGAACAGCGCACCGGGAACCCCGCCGCCTTCCCTGACCGGCGTTGTTTGGACGCAGAGCCACCTGATTCCTTTGTCGGATCCAGCTTGGGGCACAAACGTCTTTGTAGGCTGGAATACCCAGCAAGATGGTTTAGGCGCGTTCATAACAGACACGGATGCCTTTAGTGTTCTAGCTGGAGGCATAGACTCGTTTTCAAGCGTTACGCTTTATGCACAGTGGGCAGCGGCGGCGACGTATACCGTGCGATACAACCTGAATGGCGGGAGCCAACCAGAGACTCCTATCAACAATGTGACACTTGCCAACCCTAACGACATGGTCCCCCTTTCTGAACCTGTCCCCCCGGCTGGATATGCGTTTGCCCACTGGGTGGTAGAAGACAACGGGTATGGCCAGGCAAAACTCACCGAACCCATCAGTGCGGGCTCCCTCTATTCAGATCTGTGCTACGGCGGCGCTCTCTCCCCGACTAACTATATCATCCTGAGAGCGATCTATTCAGAGTCGGGTGATTTCACCGTCACCTATGATTGGAACTGGAGCAGCTCAGGCGCGCCAACGGACGCCTCTCCATGGGTGGACGTCAGGTGGACAGACTCAGGCTTTGTGCCGCATGTTGCCAGCCAGCCTGGCTTCAACCTCATTGGCTGGACGACAGATGCGCCTGGCGCGAACATGTTCATCCAGCCCACGACCCAATACAAGGATCTGGTGGGCGGCAACGCCTCGATCACAGCGGTTACGTTATACGCCCAGTGGGAAGAGGCCCACTTCCTTGTCAACTATGACCTGAACGGCATATCTCCTCCACCTGGTAACACCGACTATGCGCAGCGCGTCGTCGCTTTTGACGATGACGGCCTGCTTCCACTACCGCTGCCACGTATGGGGTATACGCTTTCTGGGTGGAACGTATCCGTAGGCGGCTCCAAAGCAGGGGTTCAACCAACCGATACCTATCGAACCTTGGCGGATGCCGGTGCGCCGTTCATCACGCTCCAGGCTCAATGGACTGCCAAGGAATATACCGTGAAATACGACCTGAACGGCGGAAGAACGGTTCCTGGTGGCGATACGGCCATTCCAGACCTCCCGGCAAGATGGTGGACGACAAGCCTGCTGCCAACTGAAACAGTGATAACCCGCCCCGGCTATACCCTGGCTACATGGATGCTTTCAGAGCTGGAGGGCACCCCGCTCACCACCGAGCAAATCGCGGAACTTGAGTCTGAATGGGTAGAGAACACAGACACCTATGGCTATTGGGCAGCAATGATCGACGGATTCGACTACGCGGATATCACCTTGCAGGCACAGTGGGTGGAAAACGCAGACGTGGTTATCTCCTATGCCCCAAAGACAGACGGCAGCGCAATCGATGCAAGTGGCGGCAGCGTGTCGCCAACAGTACAGTCGGTGGCTCCGGCGACGGGTAGCGCCCAATCCACAGCCACAGCTTCTTCTGGCTATCATCTGGAAGGCTGGTATAGAGCAAGTGATACCACGTATACAGTCCGCCTGAGCACAACCAATACGTTCTCTCCGGCCAAGGACAGCGACGGGTTGAACACGCCAGGCGATTATGTCGCACGGTTTGTGGAGAACGACGACGTGACGATCTACTATGTGTCTAAGACCGTAGACGACATAACTGATGATGCGGGCGGTAGCGTGTGGCCAACGTCGCAGCTGGTTGCCCCGGTGTCAGGTGATGCGTGGTGTTTCGCTACCTCAAACAAGGGCTATCATTTTGTTGGATGGTATACAGCGGAAGACACCGGGTATGAGAACCGCCTGAGCGTGCTCCCCCTGTATTATTTTCCCCAATCCGGTGGGGCGTATGAAGACGGAACAACCTTTGTGGCGCTCTTTGAGGAAGACGATGGCGTGAACATCACCTTTGGGAGGAGGGCGGTCTCGGTAGACTGGGCCCCACAGCTTCCCGTTGATAGAGGCGGGAGTGTAAGTGGGCCATACAGCGCTTATTATGCGCCTGTGACAGGAGCGCCCTCTTCTACGGCGACCACAGCGAACCCGGGATACACGTTCATAGGCTGGTTCAGGCTGGACCTGGGCGATGACTATGAGAGCGCCACGCTGCTGTCAGCCGCCTATACCTTTATTCCGAGCAGGGACGGCGATGGCCTGCACGTGGAGGGCCACTATGTAGCCGTATTCAAAGAAGACGCAAGCATTACTATCGACTACGCTGCCTTAAGCTACGGCTCTGACGGCACGACACAGCCTCCAAATGCAGGCGGCAGCGTGAACCCGACAACGCAAACGATAGGGCCGGCCAGCGGCATAGCGGGGTCTGAGGCGATCTTGAGCGCGGGTTATACCTTTATCGGCTGGTTTACTGAAGGCGCCGACTACCTCAACAGCGCTCCCATTGCTGTAGACCTGGCCTTCAGCCCTGAAAGAGACAGCGATGAGCTCAATAACACAGGCAGCTACAGGGCTGTGTTCCAGGAGAACGCAAACGTGACCATCACCTACAGCGCGGTGCCAGCAGCCTGTGGCACAGTGAGCTTGGCGAGCGAGAGCGTAGCGCCGGTCTCTGGAAACGCAGCTGGTTCCACGGCAACGGCAAAGGCCGGTTTTATCTTTGATGGGTGGTACGCGGCTGATGACGCAGGTTTCACAGAGAAACTCAGTAGCGACTCACACTTTGTACCTGATCCAGACTCAGACGGTTTGAATCTTTCCGAAAGCTATGTAGCCCGCTTCCTTGAAGACGACGGAGTGACTATAACCATCACTTACAGCGTTGCGCCGGTAACCGGCGGAATGGTAAGCCAGGCGAGTGAGACCATAGGGCCAGTGACGGGTAACCCTTCAGGCGCTCTGGCAACCGCAACCGGCGGCTATCACTTTGTGGGGTGGTATCTCGACGGCGATCTGGTCAGCGATCAGATAGGCTTTGTTCCCGAGAAAACAGAGGGCATCCACCTTGCTGGAGCCTATGTCGCAGTGTTCGCTGAAGACATAACAACCAGTGCACCCTATACAGTCAGACATTACCTTGTCGACGTGCTCGGTGTGGCAACGCTTTGTGAGACAGAGGAGCTGGTCGGGGAGATCTCAGCTACAGCTGAGGCAACCCCGAAGACAGGCTATGTGGGCCACACCTACGATGTCAGCGCCCCCAGCGAGGTAAGGACCGGGACGATCGCGGCGGACGGGAGCCTTGTCTTGGAGCTTTACTATGCCGCCAACGTCCATGATATCTACTATGTGGTACAGGGCACAGTGCCGCCAGGGGCGCCGCTCGCTCCGGCAGACGAGCTGAACCTGCCCTTTGGATCGACGCAAAACGTGGAGGCGAATCCGACCTTGGCCGACCACGTCTTCAGCGGATGGCATACTGTGGATTGCAAGGTAGACGGCAGTGGTATATTCACTATGCCAGACGGGGACGTTACCTTCACCGGGTACTGGATCTATGTCTCAGCACCAGACACGGTGGCCGATTATACGGTGGAGCACTATCTGGTGGACGCCTCAGGCGCCGCATTACTCCACGAGACAGGGGTATTCAGCGAGCTGGCTGGGGCTACGGTAACCGCAGGCCCAAAGACCGGCTATATGGGTCACGCCTATGAGGCGAGTTATGCAGAGGGTGCAGACATAGAAGTGTTGTCGGGGGCGGCTCAAGCGGATAACAGCCTTGTATTAAGGCTCTACTACCCCGTGAACAGACATACTATCAGTTATGTGTTTATACCTCCCGCGCCTGGTAGCGTGCTGAATATGCCAGCAGATGAGTCGGGTGTGCCCTATGGCTCCTTGAACTACGTGGGAGGTAATCCGCTTTGTGCCGGATATACCTTCAGTGGTTGGTTCAGTGCAGACTGCACGGTGGTAAGCGGAGGGTTTATCATGCCGGACAGCCCTGTTACCTTTGTGGGAAGCTGGATAAAGAACCCCCGGGTGGTTGAGGTGAGGTTCTTGGACTGGGATGGCACGCACCTTAAAACCGAGTACCTGCCTTCTGGTTGGAGCGCAACTGCTCCTGACGCGCCCGTCCGGACTGGCTACACTTTCATCGGCTGGGACTCTACCTATGTAAACGTGACGGGCGACATTACCATAACGGCACTGTATTCCCAGAACACCGTCGTCGATGACGACCCGGGCTCAGGCACAACGGTTCCGCCAACAGACGACCCCAGCAGCACTGGCTCAGGTACAACGGTTCCGGCAACAGGCGATTCCAACAGTATCGCAGCCTTGGTGGCCGCGCTCGTGGCGCTCGCCCTGGGCGCACTCAGCACTCTGAGGTGGAGAAGACGCTACAGAAGGCTTGACCATTAGTAACCAGCCATCTCATAAGACGACAGGAAAACGCACTCTGCTTGCGAAAAAGGGATAGGGAATCCTTCGACTGCACTGGACAAGCCGACTCCGCTCAGGATGACAGAAGGGGTTAGTGTTCCTGGAAGTCCTCTGGGGTGATGGAGTCGAGGAAGCCGCGGAAGTCCTTCATGGCGGCCTCGCGGTTCGTGGTGTTTGAGAAGAGGTAGGGGAAGGACGAGGAGTTGAGGACGTCCTCGTCGACGAAGAGCGGGGATTTTGTGCGGACGGCGAGCGCGATGGAGTCGCTGGGGCGGGCGTCGACGGCGATGGTCTCACCGCTTTGGCCAAGGGTGACGGTGGCGAAGAAGGTGGAGCCTTCGACGCGGTCGATGACGACACGCTCGATGTCAGCGTGGAGGGCTTCGATGATGCTGGCAAGGAAGTCATGCGTCATGGGGCGGACGCGCGGTTGACCCTCGAGCGCGATGCCGATGGAGGCTGCCTCTGTGGGGCCGATCCAGATGGGCAGCACGCGAGCGCTTGACATGGTGTCGTCGAGAGGGCGCAGTACGACCACCGACGGTGACGGCGGGATGCCTACGACGAGTGTCTCGATCATGACGGGAACCATGGGGCGCTACGCTTTCTTCTGAGGGCCGCGGTCGCGGACCGCTCCAAGCATACCATAAGGTCTGGCGCTACGCGAAAATGTCACCTTGGGGTTTTGGGCGTGCTTGAGACGGGGCGCAGGCCTCGACAGCAGGGGGCAATTGGCCTAAACTACAGGGTTCGTAAGGCAGGCGCGAGCGGCGCCTGCGCATGCGATCGCTGGGGCATCGTCCAACGGCAGGACTCTGGTTTTTGGTGCCAGCTATATAGGTTCGAATCCTGTTGCCCCAGCCAGTTGGCGAGAAGGGGCATTAACACCCTCTCCCCCACCCCGCCGTGGGAGCAGGAATCGGAACCCCGGCAG
>WRHL01000002.1 GCA_009783245.1 Coriobacteriia bacterium | reverse complement strand
TCACCCACCGTGTCCAGTGGCACCATTGCCGCAGACGGCAGCCTGGTACTGCGTCTTTACTACAACCAGAACCCAGCGCCGCCTGTTGTGCCACCCACACCGCCAACTCCGCCAACTCCGCCAGTGGTGACACCACCCACAACGCCAGTTGAGCCACCAGTGACACCTGCTGCACCGCCACCAACAGAGATCCAGCCGCCGCCGCCGCCCACCGAGCAACCGCCAGAGGTGACAGGAGTTTGGGCCCTGGTAAACCTCCTGCTTACCATTATTGGTGTGCTGGCAGCCCTGGTGCTCATGGTCATGTACTTTGTGAACCGCAAGAAGGAAGAGGAGAAGGAAGAGCAGGACCAGCTAGCCAAGCTGTATGGAAAGCAGATAGATGAGTCTGAGGTTGCTGAAACCCAGAAGAAACGTCTGTGGCCACGTATCGTTGCTGCTGCGCTTTCCGTGGTCGCCATCATCCTGTTCTTTGTTACGCAAGATCTGACCCTGCCCATGGGCATGTTTGACCAGTGGACGGTATGGCATGTCATCATCTTCATTGTTCTTGCCGTCTTCGCAGCTTTTGGCTTAGTCAAGGTGAAGCCAGAGAAAGGAAAAGCAGAAACTCCTGAACTTGAAGAGCAACCGGTTCCCCTGCAAGGTGGATGACAGTACAACAACCATAGTCATCGCATGACTGATTGAGATCAAGCAACAGCCGTCCTCTTCCTGAGGGCGGCTGTTGTCTTAGAAGTGACGGTTTGCTACTGTGGGTAGGACTGCATGTTGGTGTGAGAAGGGAAACACAATCAGTAATCTACGGCTTGCCGTCTATACTCTCTCGCACTTCTGTGTTGATTTCAGCTGCTTTTTCATGCTGTTCTCATGGTATGCAGGCGGAGCAGAGCCTGAGCTGGTAACGCTGGGAATCCTTACCTACAACATCATAGCCTTTGGCTCCCAGCCTCTGATAGGGTATCTCTGTGATACCTACAGAAAGATCCCCATAGCGATAATCGGCTGCCTCCTTCTCATCACGGGCTTATTCAGCTTGCCCCTTCCCTGGGCATCAGTCTTCCTGATGGGTCTTGGCAATGCCTGTTTCCACATAGGCGGCGGCACCGACAGCTTGCGCCATGCAAAGGGGAGAATGGCGCGTAGCGGTGTCTTTGTCTCCTCTGGAGCCCTGGGCGTTGCGCTTGGTACTCTGGCTGGCAAGAGCGGCTCTGTGCCCATGCCTGCTCCCATAGGTGCTCTGGTACTCTGTCTCATCCTCCTGTTCCTCTTCTGTCCATCGCATAAGGAACTACCAGATTCCGATAAGCCTTTCACTCTCGCCAGGCCCGAGCTGAGATTTTGGGTGGTTATCCTTCTGGCCTCGATCTCTATCATGGTGCGTTCCTATGCCGGCTCAGTTCTTCCCTTAGAATGGCGGACCACAACGGCGCTTTTCCTTATCCCTGCCATAGGCGCCTTTCTGGGGAAGGCCTCAGGTGGGTACTTAGCAGACAGGATAGGATCGAGGCGGGTCGCGGTAACCAGCCTGTCGCTCGCGGTGATCATCCTGACTTTCGGGTTCACCAACCCGTGGTTTTATATAGCTGGTATTATTCTTTTCAACATGAATATGTCGATAACCCTGTGTGTTATAGCATCGGTGCTAACCGCTAATCCGGGGCTGGCGTTTGGTATCACTACGCTTGCACTGTTGTGCGGGAATGTGCCAACCTTCTTCATCGCGGTGCCACAGGCGCCTTTAGTGTTTGCACTGCTGACCATTGTTTCCATCGCATGTCTGTATTACATGCTCAAAGGAAAGAAAGAAGAACAGGAAGGGAGATAGACCATGGGAGGACTATTGCTCGATGCGGGTAGCCCGCTTCTCTATTTACTGATTGTCGGCTTGCCTATTTGCCTTGTCTTGATTGTTGTTGCCATAATCGTTGTTGTTATCGTGTTGATAGTGCGTGCTCGCAAGAAGAAGAATCAGGCTCCGGCTCCGGGTCAATATCAGGGTCAGATTCGATATCAGGGTCAATATCAGGGCCAATATCAGGGCCAAGCCCCGGCTCCCTATCAAGGCCAGGCTCCGACCCCAAGCCAGTATCAGGCCCCGGCCCCGGGTCAGTATCAAGCCCCGGCCCCATATCAGAGCCCAACCCAGGGCCAGAACCAGGGCCAGAACCAGGGCGGTAACTACAACAACAACGGGCAATGATATATCTGGTATTCCTTGCTTATCTACTGATAACGGTACTGGTAGAGGGAGCAGCCATCTTCCTCCTGTTCAGGCGCAGGGAATACGTCTATTACAGTCTGCTGGCTAACCTGCTCACCAACCCAGCTCTGAACCTCCTGTTGCTGTTGTCAGTGAACCTGTTTGGAGAAGGAGCATACTATCTCACCTTAACGCTGGCTGAACTGGCAACGGTTTTCATCGAGGCTGCAGTGTACCGCTATCTCTGCGATTTCAAGTTCCCAAAATCCCTCGCCTTATCAGTCTTCCTCAACCTTCTGTCCCTTGCGGCTGGTCTCATCCTCAACCACTTCATCGCATAGGGAGCACCAATCAGTTGCCTGTACGTATCTGACTTGTGGGCGGGGAGACCCACGGTTTCACAGCTCAAACAGCTTGGAGCAGGCTTCGACTAATCTTGAAGCAGGGCAAGAGCCTCATCGACGATCTTCTCGGATTTGTTGAGAAGGGTCTTTGTCAGATGCGAGTTATGTGTTCCAAAGCTGTTCTCGGCAAAGACGAAGTCATAATAGAACTGCCCGTCTCTTACCATGGAGCGCAGTTCGGCTAGTTTCTCTTCAGAGGCTCCTGCCTCAGCAGCTTCTCCGATCTTGATGTGCAGATCAGCGAGTTTCTCCCCTATAACGACCAACCGATCTTTGGTCTCCGTTTGGATGATCGAGATCGTCCTCGCAAGGTCAAGATGACAGGAGTTACATCTCGTCTCCATCAGATTCTGGTTTTCCAACGGGCTGATCCAGTTGTGCGAGGTATAGCCCTCACCCTCGTCGTCAAGCGCTAAGCGCGTATGGCAGGTGATACAGGTCGCCTTACAAACCGTCGCAGAGAAACCACCATGCCCCTGAACGGTCTCAAATTCAGGGTGTTGGATCTTGATCATTCCAGCACCACTATAGGAGTTGGTATAGTCGGAGAAGCCCAGGTCATTGTAATAGGAGAGTATCGCATCGGGGGTCATACCAGAAATACCGTTCCAGGGTAAGGTTGTCGCCTTGGTTGCAGGGTCGAAGTAATACTCGATATGGCACTGCCCGCACACAAGCAAACCCGGTTTTACCTTGGCGATATCATCACCAAGGGCGTCCTTGAGAAAACCAGCAGTAACCACCAATTCGCCTGCGCTGTTCTCATGGCAGTTGTAGCAGCTGACGGGCTCATTGAGTTGAGAATAGATCTCATCAAAAGGCACCGAGTAAACACCAACACCCTCCGCACTTACCAGAGCGTTCATTGTTGGTGTCTTGCAGGTCAAGCAGTTTGCTGTCTCATGGGCGCGTGCTGTTGCTGCAACGTCTTGCAGGGTATAAACATGACTGCGCGCCTCGTTGTAATCCTTTGCGAACCCCATGCCGTTATAGATGATCACAAGAAAGGGGTATTGCTCTAAATAGCTGGGGTTTGACATCCTGTCAGCATTCATCTGATATGAGTCGTAGATCAGTGGATAGGAGCCCTTCCACTGCTCGGCCGTGACTATATTCAAATCGCTGATCTGTGTTGCTGCCGCTTGTGGGTCAGCGCTTTTCTCGGTTGTCGGTTGTGGTGAGGTACAGGCGGTAGCAGCAGCCAGTGTTGCGACCAGGATAAGGGCGCAGAGCCAAACAAAAGGTCTCAGATTTCTCATGTTTCTCCTTTGTTGGTACGGTTTTCATCCATTATAGAGGATAACGTATGACAAAGGGGACGGTCCCTTTTGTCATAATGGTCACAGAATGTCAGAGGAGTTATGCCCGTTTAGGGCATAACTCCTCTGATGGTCGGGTTGACAGGATTTGAACCTGCGGCCCCTTGACCCCCAGTCAAGTGCGCTACCAAACTGCGCCACAACCCGACGAAGAAGACTGTTTGGATGCGTCAAAGGGCAAGAAGATATACTACCACAACACGGTGTGGATGCCAGCCGCGATAAGACCACATTTCCCTTCAAGGCTACCCAAATTTGCCATTTAAGCAGCGATAACGTACAATGCTCAAGGGTCAGACGGGCCTTGCGTGGCATCCGTCTGAACAGCAGGGGGGACTGCAGGCGCATCGTCGCGTTGTCCCTGCAGGAATGTTGTCCAGGAGAAAGGGCTATTGTGAACGATCACCCTCATAGTAGCGATCATATTCACAAACCTTAGCCCATTCGGTCTCCTCCTTCCCGGCGGCCGAAAGGGCTGCCGAACCAGCTGCGAATAACCACAGACGGTTCCACGTGTAAGTTGTGGATACCTGCGTCTGTGTGCGGTAAGGAAGGAGAAGAACCATGCTCTACCTTTCCCAGATGCTCGGAAAACCGGTTTTCGACTCCCAAGGAGAAGAGATCGGTCGCATCAGCGACCTCGCCATCCAGACAAAAGAGGTATTTCCGCGCATCACATCACTCGCGTTTCTCGGGCCGTCAAAAACACCGTTCATGGTGTCATGGCGCAAATACGTTGAGAGCTACGAGGACGAGAAGATCCTGCTGAACATACCCAGCTATGATATACGCTTCAGCTACCTGCAACCCGATGAGATCCTGCTTGCGCGCGATTTGATGAACAAACAGATCGTGGACACGCAGGGTCTCAAGGTTGTACGCGTCAATGACCTCAAGCTGTCAAGCTCGGGGAACCAGCTGCGCCTGCTGGGCGCCGAGGTGGGCCTCCGTGGTGTGCTCCGCGGCTTGAGCCGGCCGCTGGAACGGGCTGTACTCTCACTGAGCAAACTCTTCAAGCGCCCATTGGAAGAGAACATCATCGCCTGGAACTACATGGATCTGGTTGACCGTGATCTCTCAAACGTCAAACTCTCCCTGTCACATAAGCGCCTCTCCGAGCTGCATCCGGCTGATGTGGCTGACATCCTTGAACAACTTGACCCGCAGCAGCGCGCGCTGGTCTTCGAGCACCTCGACAAGCAGCAAGCGGCAGAGACCTTCTCGGAGTTGGAGGATGAGTACCAGACCGACATGATCGACGATCTGACCGAGCATCAGGCGGCTGACCTGCTCGCTCAGATGGATCCCGACGACGCGGCTGACATCCTGGGCGATTTGCCCTACGAGAAGGCCGAGACCCTGCTCTGGCTTATGGGTGTGCAGGATCAGAAACGTATCCGCTCTTTGCTCGGTTACAAGGAGAAGACCGCCGGCGGCATCATGACCCCGGAGTTCGTTTCGGTACAGGAGGACGCAACGGTTGGTGAGACCATCGAGAAGCTCCGCCATCTGGAAGAGGACCATGAGACCGTGCACTACGTCTACACCGTGGACAAGGACAAGAGGCTCATCGGGGCGCTATCGCTGCGGTCCCTGGTGTTGGCCGATAATGATACCTATGTATCTGACCTTGCGTTCCGCGACCTGATTACCGTGTCCCCTGACGACGATCAGGAGGATGTAGCTGAGGCCATCTCGAAGTATGACCTGTTAGCCATGCCCGTTGTGGATGAGAACAAGGTCTTGTTGGGTATTGTCACGGTAGATGACGCCCTGGATGTCTTGGAGGAGGAGCACAGCGAGGACCTCCAGATAGCGGGCGCCAGTGGCCTGGGACGCGATGCCGAGAAACACGGGCTAGGCAGCCTGCTGCTCTGGTTGTTACGCAGGGAGACCTGGTTCATCATCTGGGCGGCTATGGCCTTCCTCATCACTATGAGCGGGAACCTGCCTCAGTTCGCACCAGCTCTTGTCTTCATGCCCTTTGTCCTGCTCATCGCCTCAGACATAGTCAGTTTCTCCGTCACCGACCTTCTGGAGTACAGCTCCGCGAGCGATGCGCCAACCATCGGGCGTCTGTTCGGGCGTAATTTTTTGGCAAGTATCATAACTGCCGTGGTAGCCATGCTGTTCGCACTACTGTTCTTCTACTCCATCGGTGCGACAGGCCCCTCGTCCGGCGAAGTGGGATTCACAGCTCAGCCTCTACATGACCTGCTCATCCAAGGCTTCATCCCTGCTCTTGTGGCCTGCTTCGCAATCATAGCAACCAGCGCGACTGTGACGATGATAGCGCGACGCAGGCTCGATAAGGACAGGCCGCTCTCAAGTGTCATCCTATCCTTGGGCATGATGGCTTTTGGCCTGGTGATACAGACCGGTATACACGCCATCCTGCTTTACAGCGGCGTCTTCAACGGCCTGTACGTCTAGCCAGGGAACTCTGATGACCAAGGACAGGAAAGAACAGCTCGAGAAGAGAATCGAGCAGAGCCCGCAGGTGCAAGCGGCCGGGCAGCCAAAGCCCAAGCCCAAGCGCAAGTCCAAGCTTGTGCTGTTCCTCGCTGCTATGGGCCCCGGCATCATCGCAGAGCTCGCTGGTAACGACGCCGGTGGCATCTCCACCTTCTCGGTCGCAGGTGCCTCCTTTGGCTACGCGGCGCTCTGGACCATCCCCTTTGCCATGCTCTTCCTCATGGTGGTGCAGGAGTCCGCCGCGCGCATGGGCGCACAGACCGGCAAGGGATTCTCCGCGCTCATCCGCGAGAGTTTTGGCCTCAAGCTCACGGCATTTGCCATGGTCGCACTGCTCATTGGCAACATCGGCACCACGCTGAGTGAGTTCGCCGGCATCGCGGCGGGCATGGAGCTGTTTGGCGTCAGCAAATACATCAGCGTCCCCATAGCCGGTATCGCGGTTTGGGCACTTATCACCGGCGGCTCCTACAAGCGCACCGAGAAGATATTCATGATCATCAGCCTGGTCTTTCTGACCTACGTGGTTGCCGCGTTCATCTCCAAGCCCAACTGGGGTGAGGTTGCCATCAACACCGTTGTGCCCAAGATCATCTTCGACAAGACCTTCTTCGCGCTGATAATCGCCATCATCGGCACCACCGTAGCGCCGTGGATGCTCTTCTTTGGCCAAAGTAACGTGGTGGAGAAAGGCGTCAACATCAAAGAGCTTGTCACCCAGCGCGTCGACGTCTTCTCCGGCGCCATTGTCGCCTGCCTGGTGGTGTGGTTCATCATCATCACAACCGGCACCGTGCTCCACTCCCAGGGCATCGAGGTGGTGGACGCAGAAAGCGCCGCCAACGCGCTGGAGCCCCTGGTGGGCATCTATGCCAAGCAGCTCTTTGGTATAGGCTTTGTGGGCGCCTCTTTCCTGGCGGCCTGCGTCCTGCCGCTGACCACCGCCTACTGCATCTGCGAGGCCTTTGGCTGGGAACGCGGCGTTGACCGCACCTGGGCAGAGGCTCCCACGTTCAAGACGCTCTTCACCGTTATTATCGTCATAGCCTGTGTGGTGGTGCTGGTTCCCAACATCAACCTGATGGGCGTCATGCTCACGGCGCAGTTCGTCAACGGCATCCTGCTGCCGGTGCTGCTGGTCTTCTTGGTGCGCATCATCAACAACAAGCGCGTCATGGGCGCGTATAAGAACGGCCCTCTGGCGAACTTCCTCTGTTACCTCACCATCATTGTGGTGGTGGTCCTCTCCGCTGTCCTCCTTGTTATGCAAGTGCTGGGGATAGGCTAAGCTCGACAAAACGTCTTGGTTCCTATTCGGGGTTCTCATATAACGAAAACCCCGTGTCCCCTCCCAGCGCACACCCTCAAGTCGCGCGACATCTCTTCGCCCAGCGCATGCATCCCACGCGCGGTTTGGACGAGCAGGCGCTCATGACAAAGGGGACGGTCCCTTTTGTCATGAACCCGTGGTGGCAAACATCAAGCCCGGGGTGACAGGAGCTTTTCCAGGGCGGCGATCCGCACGCAAAGGCAGAACAACTCGCAGGCAAGGGCAAGCTCTTCCAGGGAGGGGTAGGTAGGCGCTATACGGATGTTGCTGTCATCTGGGTCGATGCCATAGGGGTAGGTGGCGCCCGCCCCAGTCAGGGCCACGCCGGCTTCTTTGGCAAGCAAGACCGTACGGGCAGCCGTACCTGTAAGCCCGTCAAAGGAGATGAAGTAGCCACCGTTTGGCCTGGTCCAACGTGCGACACCAAGCCCCGCAAGCTCGCGGTCAAAGGCTTCGAGCACCAGCTGGAACTTAGGCGCGATAAGTGCGGCCTGCCTGCGCATCTGAGCTTTGACGCCCAAAAGGTCGCCCAAAAAGCGCACGTGGCGCAACTGGTTGACCTTGTCATGCCCTATGGTCTGGAAGCTGAGCTGCTGCTCGATTTCAGCTAGGTTGTCCGCCGAGGTGGCAAGTGCGCTGATACCACCGCCGGCAAAGGTCACCTTGGAGGTGGAGGAGAACATATAGTAGCTGTCACCAGTACCCGCCTCAAGGCAGGCTTCCCTGAGGCTCAAAAGCGCATCGCCCGGCTCCACAAGGTCGTGGACGGCGTAGGCGTTATCCCAGAAGATACGGAAGTCCGATGCGGCAGGCACAAGCCCCGCAAAGCGTCGGACCACCTGCTCAGAGTAGGTATAGCCCTGGGGGTTGGAGTACTTGGGCACACACCAGATGCCCTTGATAGCAGGGTCCGTCTGAACAAGCTCGCACACCGCGTCCATATCAGGGCCATCCACGGTCATCGCAACCGCAACGTTCTCAATACCCAGGCTCTGGGTCACCGCAAAATGGCGGTCATAACCGGGAGCAGGGCAGAGGAACTTCACCGTATCCAGCTGGCACCAGGGCACAGAGCCGCGCACGCCAAAGAGCATCGAGCGGGCTACGGTGTCATACATCAGGTTCAGCGAGGAGTTGCCGCCAATCAGCACCTCAGAGGCGGGCGCGCCCAGGATCTGCCCCATGAGTTCGCGGGCCTCGGGGATTCCCAACAGCAGGCCGTAGTTGCGGGTGTCCTCGCCGTTGCGGTCAAGTGGGCGGGCATCAGCGGGCAGAGCCTGGAGCATCTTATTAGAAAGGTCGAGCTGCTCGGGCGCCGGCTTGCCGCGAGCCATGTTGAGCTTGAGCCCCTGCGCCTTGAAGCCCTCATAGTGTTTGACGAGAAGGTCGAGCTCCTCCTGCAGTTGCTGCTTTCCCCATTCTGAATAAGCGGTCATCATCCACTCCTCACCGTGCATCTCACCGTACATCTCACCGTGCATCCAACCGTGCGCCTGGCCGCGTGCGCAACCCTACGCCCAACCTGCGATTTCTTCTCCCTCCATTATAAAACGGTACAATGGCACTATGTTGAAACAACTGAGACATATACCAATTGGGCTGGTGATCCTTGCGATAGGCCTGGCTCTTGTGGTGGTGGGCATCACGCAGGGCGGTTTTGTCGACGTCCTCCGCAAGGCCGCGCTCATCTGCTATGAGTGCATAGGCCTGGGGTGAACATGACCACAATCGCGAGGTTCAAGCGGCATCTTATCCAACTGCTGGCAGCCCTGCTCTGCAATCTGAACTTCAAGGGGTTCACAACAGGCACTATCTATCAAGGCAGCTTCAAGGGTGTCTGCGTCCCGGGGCTCAACTGCTATTCCTGTCCCGGCGCAGTGGGGGCCTGCCCCATTGGCTCGCTGCAGGCGGCGCTGGTTGCAAGCGGGCAACGGCTACCCTTCTATATGATAGGCACCATTTTGGCCTTTGGCGCCCTGCTGGGGCGCACCGTCTGTGGCTGGCTCTGCCCCTTTGGGCTCATCCAGGACCTCATAGACAAACTGCCCCTGCCAAAGCTCAAGAAGGGCGCCTGGTCGCGGGTCCTCTCCTGGGGCAAGTACCTGATACTTGTTGGCCTGGTAATCGTCGCGCCGCTAATACTGCTTGCCAGCACTGGTGTCGGCACGCCGGCCTTCTGTGCCTGGCTTTGTCCCGCCGGCACGCTTGAGGCAGGTCTTCCGCTCGTCGCGGCAGACAGCGGTCTGCAGAGGATGCTCGGCCCGCTCTTCAGCTGGAAGGTGGCCGTATTGGTCGCGTTGGTTGTGGCTGCCCTGTTCATCTACCGGCCTTTCTGTCGCTTCCTCTGTCCACTGGGCGCGCTCTACTCCTTCTTCAACCGCATCGCGCTTTTGCGCTACCGGGTGGACACAGAAAAATGCACCGACTGTGGGACCTGCCGCGCCACATGTAAAGCGGACATCCTGCGGGTGAGCGACAGGGAATGTATACAATGTGGAAACTGTGTGAGCAGTTGTGAGGCTCAGGCGATATGCTTTACATTCACATTGAAAGAACACACAGATGAGGAAGAGCATGCACACACATAGAAACGGCACCTGTCTGAAAGGTTTCAGCCTGCTTGTCTGCTTCTTGCTGTTCGCAACGCTTCTTACCAGCAGCTTGACCGGCTGCTTCATACTATCGCCCAGAGGCAGCGCCAAAGATTCTCCGGCTAACAACACCGGCGACAACCCCGGTGGGTCCTCCGCACAGGCATCAGGCCAACAAGGCCAACAAGGCCAACAAGGCCAACAGGGCCAGCAGAACCAGCAGGAGAAGAAGACGGCGGTCGAAAAAGGCGCTTTTGCCCCGGACTTCGAGTTCATCACCATGGACGGCGCCACGGCACGGTTGTCCGACTACCAGGGGCAGGTGGTCCTTCTGAACTTCTGGGCGACCTGGTGCGGCTATTGCATCGAGGAGATGCCGGCCATGCAGAGGATTACAGAGGACTACCCGGATGTGGTCATCCTGGCTATAAACCGCAGTGACGACAGCACGCTGGCCAGAAAGTTCGCCCAGGAGAAGGCCTATAGCTTCATCTGGGGACTCGATGATGACAGCGCCATCGCCCGCATCTATCCCTCAAACGGCATCCCCTATTCCCTCATCATAGATAAAGAGGGTGTCATCGGCACCATCTATGAGGGTAGTGCGCCGGATATGTACCCCTACTTCGAGCACGCGCTCCTGGCCGCTGGCGCATAGCCGGAGAGAAAGCCATATGCTGAAGCTCAGACATTTCCTCAAACCCTTCCTGGTGGGCCTTTTGCTCGCCATCGTCTTGCTTTTCATTCAGGCGATCTGCGAGCTCAACCTTCCCAACTATATGAGCAAGATAGTCAACGTGGGTATCCAGCAGGGCGGTGTGGAGGAGTCCAGCCCCAAAGCGATCTCGCAGGACGGCTATACCTTCATCACCAGCTTCATGGATGACGATGAAAGAGCAGTCATGGAGCGCAGCTATCAGCTGGTCTCCGGCGACGCGCTGGGCGCTGACGGCAAGCCCTACAGTGCGACCTTCCCCAAAGCAGCAGAAGAGCAGGTCTACGTGCTCAAACAGGGCCTCACTGCCGAGGAGCGAGCGCAAGCGGACGCAGCTTTTGGCAGCGCCACCTGGACCATGGTGAATTTCCTTAAGAAGGTGCAGGAGGCCAGGGAAGACGGCTCGCTGGAGTCGGTCATAGAAGAGAAGGTCGAAGAACAGATCCTGGATAGGATCAGGCATCAGCTCGAAGACGTCAGCCGACCCCTTCCGCCGGGAATGACCGTGGATGAGGTTGCCCAGCTGACTCTTGATCAGATGAAGCAGGATGCTGCGGATAAAGGCCAGACGCTCCTGGAGGCGATTCAGGAGGAAAGCGGGGACACGGGATTTGATGACAGCGCGCTCCTTGACGCCATAGGCGGCAGTGAGGGCAGCGGTGATACCACTGACATCCAAACCCTCGATTTCGCACAGATCTACCAGTTCCAACCACTTCTGGACATCCTGCCTCAGGAGTGGCTTGCAGAAGCACACGCCCAGGCTGCGGCCATGGACGACAGCCTCAAGGCACAGAGCGGCATGATGCTGGTCGCTGGCTTCTATCGCGAGCTCGGTTGCGACATGACTGCGATAGAGATCAACTACATCCTCTATATCGGCCTGATGATGCTTCTGATCACTGCCGTGTCCGGTGTAGCGACCATATTGGTTGGCTACCTCTCCTCAAGGATAGGCGCCGGGGTAGCGCGCAACATGCGCAAGGCGATCTTCACCAAGGTCACCAGCTTCTCCCATGCGGAATTCGACCGTTTCTCAACGGCATCGCTTATCACCCGCTCGACCAACGACGTCACCGTCATCCAGATGATGCTCACCATGGGCATCCGCATGGTCTGCTACGCGCCCATCATGGGTATAGGCGGCGTGTTCATGGCCCTGGGCAAGTCGGTGTCCATGAGCTGGATCATCGGGGTGGCAGCGGTTGTGCTTATCGGCATCATGCTGGTGCTCTTTGCCGTTGTCATGCCCAAGTTCCGTATCATGCAGACCCTCATCGACCGCCTTAACCTGGTTGCCCGGGAGTCCCTCAACGGCCTGATGGTCATCCGGGCCTTCTCCCGAACGGGTTTTGAAGAAGATCGTTTTGAGGTCGCGAACAAGAAGCTCACCCAGACAAACCTCTTTGTCGGTCGCGCCATGACCTTCATGATGCCGGTCATGATGCTGTTCATGAATGGTCTGACCATACTCATCATCTGGGTAGGCTCCCATCAGGTGGCGGCCTCTCAGATGCAGGTAGGCGACATGATGGCCTACATGCAATACGTCATGCAGATCATGATGAGCTTCATGTTCATCGCCATGCTCTTTGTCTTCATACCGCGTGCGACGGTAAGCTCCAAACGTATCAACGAGGTGCTGGATACCAAGCCCTCCATAGTCGACCCAGCCCAACCCAGGTCCATGGACCCGGCAAAACGCGGGCTGGTGGAATTCAGGGATGTGACCTTCAAATATGAAGGGGCAAAGGAGGAGGCGCTCAGTCACATCGACTTCACCGCGAAACCAGGGCAGACCACCGCCCTTATCGGCTCCACCGGTTCGGGCAAGTCGACCATCATCAACCTCATCCCACGCTTCTATGACGCGACCGAGGGAGCGGTCAGGGTGGGCGGCGTTGACGTGCGCGAGCTCACGCAGGAGGAGCTGCGCAGCGCCATAGGCTATGTGCCGCAGCAGAGTATGCTGATGGCGGGAACCGTCGAGAGCAATATCTGCTATGGCTCCGGTGAGCTGTCCTTAGAGGACCTGGAGAAGGTCGCAGAGGTCTCCCAGGCCCTGGAGTTCATAAAAGGGAACGAGGAGGGCTTTGACCTTCCTGTGTCGCAGGGTGGGTCAAGTGTGTCCGGTGGTCAGCGGCAGCGGCTCTCCATAGCCCGGGCGCTTGCTGTGAAACCGGATATCTACCTCTTCGATGACAGCTTCTCAGCCCTTGATTTCACCACAGACGCGGCTCTGCGCAAAGCCCTGGCTGTCTACACCAGCGACAGCACGCTCATCATCATCGCCCAGCGCGTCAGTACCATCATGGATGCGGACCAGATCTTCGTCATCGACAAGGGACGCATAGTGGGCTCTGGCACACATAAGGAATTGCTTGCCAGTTGCGTCGCCTATAAGGAGATCGCCTCCTCTCAGCTCTCGGAACGTGAGTTGCTTGGGAGAGGGGGTGCATAGCATGGCTGCCGACCAGACAACAGAGACAGGCACACCATCGCGCGATGACATCCGCTTAAAGCAGCTACGGGCCGCCCAGCAGAGCAAGCGGCAGTCCGCCCGTCGGCGCCGCGGCCCCGGTGGCGGAGGCCATAACATGGCGATGCCTGGCGAGAAGGCAAAGGACTTCAAGGGCACGCTGAAGAAGCTCCTCAGATACCTGGGCAGGCATAAGCCGGCCGTGGTCATCGTCATCATCTTCGCCATGATCTCTACCATCTTCGGCATCATCGGCCCCAAAGTCTTGGGCATGGCCACCACAGAGCTCTTTGAGGGCATCATGGCCCAGATCGCCGGCACCGGCACAGGCCCCGACTTCACGGCCATAGGCCGGATCCTCCTGCTGCTCATAGGCCTGTACCTGGTCAGCGCGCTGTTCCAATTTGTCCAGGGCTTCCTCATGACGGGCGTTGCGAACAAGATCTGCTATTCGCTTCGGCGGGATATCGACGAGAAGATCATGCGCCTGCCCTTCAGCTACTATGACAAGACAGCCACGGGCGACGTGATGAGCCGTATCACCAACGACGTGGATGCTGTCCAGCAGAGCTTCGACCGCTCCATCACCCAGATCATCACCTCTATCACCACATTGGTCGGCGTGCTCATCATGATGTTCAGCATCAGCTGGCTTATGACGCTCATCGCCCTGGTGACCCTACCGCTCAGCGCCGGCATCATCGCTGTGATCGTGAAGCGTTCCCAGAAACACTTCACCGCGCAACAGGAGTACCTAGGCGAGGTCAACGGCATGGTGGAGGAGAACTTTGGCGCCCACACCATACTGCGTGCCTTCAACGGCGAGAAGCGGGCGCTTGCGCAGTTCAACGAGAGTAACGAGACCCTGTACAACGCGGCCTGGCGCGCGAACTTCCTCTCAGGCATGATGATGCCCATCATGAACATCATCGGCAACCTGGGTTACGTGGTGGTCTGCGTCATAGGCGGTTACCTGGCCATTAACGGCCGCATCGCCGTAGGCGACATCCAGGCCTTCATGCAGTACATGCGCAACTTCCAGCAGCCCATCATGCAGGTCAGCCAGATCTCCAATGTGCTCCAGCAGACCATGGCTGCGGCGGAGCGCATCTTCACCTTCTTGGAGGAGGAGGAGCTACCCGCCGATGTCAGCGACGAGGAGAGCGTTGACCCTGCGGGGGTTGTGGGCGAGGTAGGCTTTGCGGGTGTACGTTTTGGCTACGACGCCACAAAGCCGGTCATCCGGGATTTCACCGCGCAGGTGGAGCCGGGACAGAAGATCGCCATCGTGGGGCATACGGGCGCCGGCAAGACGACCATCGTCAAGCTTTTGATGCGCTTCTATGATGTGGACGAAGGCTCGATTATGGTGGACGGCCATGATATCCGGCAGTTCAAGCGTGACGACCTGCGCTCGCTTTTTGGCATGGTGCTGCAGGACACCTGGCTCTACAACGGCAGTATTGCCGACAACATCCGTTACGGCAAGCTGGAGGCGACTGATGAGGAAGTCAGGGCTGCGGCGCGTATCGCACAGGCGGACCACTTCATCTCCACGCTTCCGGGCGGCTATGACATGGTGCTCAACGAGGAGGCCTCCAATGTCTCCCAGGGGCAGAAGCAGCTGTTGACCATCGCCCGCGCTGTGTTGCATGACCCCAGGATACTCATCTTGGACGAGGCGACCTCATCTGTGGACACCCGCACAGAGATCCAGATCCAGAAGGCGATGGACAACCTTATGGCCAACCGGACGAGCTTCATCATCGCCCATCGCCTCTCTACTATCCGTAACGCTGATTTGATTCTGGTCATGGAGAACGGCGATATCGTTGAGCAGGGCAGCCATGAGTAACTGCTGGAAGCTGGCGGTCACTACGCTTCGCTCTATAATTCACAATTCGCTGACGTTGCCTGATTAAGATGCGGTATGATATAGGATAGTCGCAATAACAGTTGTACGTGAGATTAGGGAGAGTAACATGGCAAACGGGCAGACTCCAGCAGGTTGGTATCCTGATCCGGCTGGGGACACTTCATTAGTCAGGTACTGGGATGGTCAAGCATGGACCGCACAGACGCAACCGATGGTGAACCCGCAACAGATGAGCAGCATTGGCATCCCGCCCGTTACCCCTCAACCTGTGTATGCGCCGGGACAGGCGATCCCAACCTATGGGGTAGAGCAAGCAGGAAAAGACCGTAAGGGATTCGCGCTGACAGGCATGATAATCGGTATCGCATCGGTACTCCTCTGTTGTTTCAACGCCTTGGACCTCCCCCTTGCCATACTTGCGATAATCTTCAGCATCCTGGGATTGAAGAGCTCAAGAAAGGGAATGGCGATTGCAGGGATCATCCTGGGGGCGCTAGGACTGATTGCCGCAGGCGTGATCCTGGCAACAGCGATCTACGATCCCACAATCTACGGCTTGCCAGCTAACTACTGGTCAAGCTTCTAGCCTTCTCAGAGTCTTTATCCAGATAACCACTGAGCCCTGTTCTCATCTGTCGGCTTCCTGGATGAAGCTGGCTTTTGGGTACCTTCCTTGTTTGGAAGGTCAACGGCTGCCAGAGGTCAACGGCTCACAGCCTGGTCCAGCAACTCATTCAGCAGGGCTCCAAAGGAAGTCCCTGCTGCCTTGCATGCAACGGGAAGAAGAGAGAATTCTGCCATGCCTGGAGAGACATTGATCTCCAGGACTTTCACCTGCTGCCCGTCCCAGTACATATCCACGCGACTGAGGTCCCTGCAGCCAAAGCTGCGGTGTACTTCAAGCGCCGCGTCTTCGATAAGCGTGCGGATACGCGCAGCCTCTGCTTCATCCGGTGAAAGCGACTGCGGCCTGACCGGAGCATAGTAATCCACCAGGTCGCTGTTGAGGCGGACTTCGGTATTGAAGAAACCTGTGTGTGGGCAGATCTCAACAGGTGGAAGCGCTCTGGCATCTTCTGCTGTCCCGATCACACTGACAGCCAACTCAACGCCGCTGACCCACTCCTCGATCAACACCTCATCATCAAAGGAAAGCGCCTCCAAAATGGCAGGAGCCAGCTCGTCAAAGGATTCAACCTTGTTGACTCCCATGGCTGACCCGCCACAGGCGGGAAGTACGGCAAAGGGATACCCAGAAGGGATCCTCTTAGGCAGTAGATCGAGGGCTGTGGCGGCGCCAAGGTCCTTGAAGCTACTGGCAGACAGGCAGATCGAGTTCGGCCAGGAAGAAGGGCCGTCTGCTCCCTTACGGCGCGACAGCACCATACAGGGCAGCATGCTCTTGTTCCAGGCTGTACGACAGACCCTGGATGGTGAGCCCACAAAGGGAATTGCCAGGTATTCGAGCAGGGATTGGACGGTCCCATCCTCACCATGCCCACCGTGCAAGGCGATGAAAGCAACATCGGGCTTAGCGTCACGGAGGACCTCGACAAGCGACGAAGAGGTATCCAAAGGCAGGACCGTATGCCCCTCCGCCTCAAGTGTCCTAAGGACATGCTTGCCACTCTCCAGCGAGAATTCCCGCTCAAAGGAGCTGCCACCCATGAGCACAGCGATCTTGTATGCCATCAGTCCTCCTTAAGAACACCGGCGTTGATGAAGGCGCGATAAAGCTCCAGGCGCTCCTCAATGACCAATGAGAGTCGACGGATGGCTTCACGGAGGTTCTCGGGTTCCTCATAACAGAAGGCAATCCGCATGGTATTGTGCCCTCTACCGCTGTCACTGGGGAAGCAGCCGTCACCTGGGACAAAGGTAACGCCAGCCTCCAGCGCGACAGAGAGGATCTGGGGCGTGTTGACGTATTCCGGCAATGTGATCCAGACAAAGAAACCGCCAGACGGACGAGTCCATGCGGCCTCTGGAGGGAAGAACTCCTCCAGGGCCGTGAGCATGGCATCGCGCCGCTCCCGGTATGTATTGATCATGGTTTCAAGCACCTCGCGCCAGGGGATTTCGTTGAAGTAATGCTCCACGATAACCTGGTTGAGGGCTGAACCGCAGAGGTCCGTGCCCTGTTTGACCATATTGAGCTTTTGGAGGATAGGACGCGGAGCGATAACCCAACCTGTCCTGAGACCCGGCGCAAAGACCTTGGATACGGTACCCAGATAGATAACCTCTTCATCAAGCGAGCGCAGGCTTGGCACCGTCTCTCCCTCAAAACGGAGTCTGCTGTAGGGGTCGTCCTCAATAATCGGTATCTGGTAGGTGCGTGCCAGCTTGAGCAGCTGGAGGCGCCGACCCAGGCTCATGGTCACACCGCCGGGGTTTTGGAAGGTGGGGATGGTGTAGATGAATTTCGCACCACGCGGGCCCAACTCCTCAAGCTTTGCCTCCAGCAGATCCATGCGCATACCGTCCTCATCAAAGGGGATGGTATGGACCTTTGGCTGGTAGGCGGAGAACGCCTGCAGGGCACCCAGATAGGTCGGCCCCTCGGTGATGACGTTATCCCCTGGGTTGATGAATGATTTCGCGAGCAGGTCAAGTGCCTGCTGGGCGCCCGTGGTCACGGTAAGGTCCTCAGGTGCGACAAAGATACCCAGGTCGCGCACAAGGCCACAGATTATCTGTTTGGTTTGCATACGCCCCGTAGTATCACCGTACTGCAGCCCTGCAATACCTTCTTGCAGTACCGCGTTGGCCGCGACCTTGCTCACCTCGTCTAGCGGAAGGTGGCGGATGTCCGGCATGCCTCCGGAGAGCGAGATGATATCTGAGCGCGAAGCGGCAGCAAAAAGGTCACGGACAGCGCTGGTTCGCATGGTCTCAACACGTGAGGCGTAAAGATCCACCCACTCATCAAACTGTATGTGTCCTGTCGCAGTCATGGTAGCGCTCCTTTTTATTTGTGGAATACTACCACATTCACCGGCCAAGCAGGCCGTTGAGCAGTGTAGCTGCGCTGGTAATCGCCGCGCAGGTCCTTTCAGCGTTTTGAGCGGTACAGGAGATCCGCACCTGCATCTTCCCTTGCCCACGGTCAAGCCAGGTGGTTGCACCGGCTATGGTCTGACGAGAAGGTAGGTGCTGGGCGTTGTTGTTGCCAACCTCTTGCTGCTGTTCCTCCACCAGAAGATCGATTGCCAGATGTTCAAGAAGATGCGGCAGGGTAGCGCCGACCATCTTATCGCCAAACAGACCCATGCCCTGCTGTTTACAGGCGTGTTGAGCAAGCGTAGGTCGCAGGGTAAGTACAGCGTCGGCAAGCTCTTCAGTCACCCGGGAATCTGGCGGCAATACACAAACAGCGGCGCTCACTGAGCTGCCGCTGAAGGTGGATTCTTCTATGGAGATGACGTTTCTAGACAATCCGATACAGCACCTGATACCAGCCGTAGTGGTTGCCAAGTGCGGCGGTGACACCCATCTGGAGGTCGAAGGTATCGGGCTGGCCGCCCCAGTAGCCACCGTAGGGGCCACGGTCGTCCACCGTTGCGATACAGCTGAGTCCGGTGTCAGGGCAGTATAACTCAATGACGGTTCCCAGGGGCATGCTTTTGTGGGCAACGCCCATGCTTGTGGTGGTGGTGGTGGTTCCCATGGCGGTTGTTTGCTCAAGGAACTGATCGCCGCTGAAGTCGCCGAAAACGGAGGTCGCATAGTTGGTGGCCATGGTGCTCTTCCAGCCGTACTCAGCGGTAAAGGGAGTTCCGGAGCCGGACACCATATCAGCATAGTCATCCCAAGATATCCGTGCAGGCTGTGCGACGGCAACGGGTGCGACCTCGCGGGCGATTGGCTCAGCCAGTTCATTTGCCTGCTCAAGGAGGTTCTCTGCGATAGGAAGCGCGAATTTCTCCTCAGGGGCAACGGGCGCGTCAGGAACAGTGCTCTGGATACGTCCAACGCCCAGGACCCTGGCCTCTGTGACAGGAACGAAATCTCCAAATGCAAGCGTGAAAGCCGTAATGGAAAGAATGAAAGTAAGAACGAAAGAGGAAGAAGCTTTCGCAATCCTCTTTGACGCCTTACGGTTTGAACCCACGATAATCCTCCACAACAATACCATCGTGCAAAGCCGCAATCCTTGCGGCTCCCTCCGGCAGCTACTACGTTGAGGTGGTGTGTTTATGCTACCAAATACTGTTTGCCAAACTGCTTAAATGACAAACACATTAAAGCAGCGGATAAAACGAGCCGTCTTGTGAACGGCTTGAAGCCATTCTACACCAATTCGCAATGCTTTTGGAGAAGAATAGGGTCTTGACTTTTCATGAATGAGTAAGTAGGCGGTAATATGTAAGAATGCAGGAAGAAATAACGATAAAACCCACGATAACAGAATAGAACCAAGGATTGAGCCAAGGTGCAGGATTCGCCGGCATCCGGTAGGATGCCTGGCTGGAGGCCGTGATACCGCTCCACTGTCACGTTGCTCAAAGCGCCTATACCCACGTGTTGAATTCCCTGGAATCGGGAGGCATTACCATCCAGAGGATGAGGTAGAGCGGCACAATCAGGTAGAAACTGATGAGGCAGAGGGCGACGACGACAACACGGATGATCACCGGTTCGATGTTCAGGTAGGCAGCGATGCCTCCGCAAACGCCGCCCAGCTTCTTGTTGGAGGTCGAACGACAGAGCTTCTTGCTCTTACCCGGGGTTTGGTCGGTTGACTTCTGCCGTGCGCTGACAAGCAACAATACGCCCCCCGCTATTATCGTCAGTGAACAGAGTATGCTGAGGATGATGGTGAAAGTCCTCCAGAACATGTGTAAAGCGACCCCAAAGACCTGCGAGAAGAGGAACCATACTCCCATGAGGATGAAGAAGCCGCCGATAAGGACGACTATCGTGTTCTTGTTGAATCCAGGGCCCATGTAGAACTCATCCAATCCAGTCGATCTGTCAGCGGAAGGGGAGGATATGTATCTCCTTGAACAGGGGATCGTTGTCAAAGGGGAAGATGTCCGGCGCAGGAATGGTTATCGAGAAAACGCGTCCTCCAGGGAGGACGACATCCACCGCCTGTCCACCGATCTGGCCAAAACTCCACATCCCTACCAGGATGGTGGCGCAGAGCAGCAGTGAGCCAAAGAGGTTGAAGGCCGACTGCTTGGTGGCGGCGCCGATGATGGAGAGGCCGATGACGATGAGCAGGACCGGCCACAGGTAGATCAAGATGCGCCAGAAGGCAAAGGCCGAGACGATACCCAGCGCCCACAGTTGCAGGGCGCAGCCGATGACCACCAGCACGATCCCATTCCCAGCGCGCGCCAGGCTCCATCCTTTTTCGCCAGGGGTGCAAAGCACAGCAAAGCCCAGGATGACAACGATCAAGGGCCAGAAACGCCAGGGGGAGATATTCAGGAAGACCCCAAAGAGCGCGATCAAGCCAACGCAGACAAGGATGATCCCCAGGATGATGCCGGTTTGGAGCCTGCGTCGAGGCTTTGCTGCTTCTTGGACGGGACTGTTGATGGGGCCGGCATCATAGGCCTGGGGGTTGCTGGTTGTGTATGCCCGGCCTGGAGGGGTTGCGCTATAGTCAGGCTGAGGCGATGGGCCAGGGGCCGATGAGCCAGGGGCTGCGGTATAGGTAGCTTGGGGAGAAGGATCGGTGGTTGCGTGATCAGCGTTGGTTTGATCGGCGGCGGTTTGGTCAGGGGGAGCCGTCCAGGAGGACTGGGACGCGGACGCTGCCTGGGACGCGGATGCAGACGAGGCGGCTTGGGAAGCCTGGTCAGCTGTAGCCGCTTGGGGAGTGGCTGAGTAGGTGCGCGGGGAGCTTGGCTCAACGTCGATATAGCCGGTGTAGTCATTCGGTTGCTTGGGCATGACGATCAAGGCGATAAGATAGGCGATTATCGGTATCCCAAAGCCAGCGAGGACCAGAAGTACCGTGAGGATGCGTATGATGGTGGGGTCGAAATCAAGGTACTCAGCGATACCTCCGCAGACACCGGCAAAGACAGAGTCGTTGCTTCGATATAGGCGCTTCTTGGGATTCATGGAACCACACTCATTCAACGGGGCCACTGGTCTTTTATGCTCAGTGGATAAATAGTTGCATGTTGAGCAATATTTGCGAAACGCCTGTTATCAACTTGTAAAAATACTGGGACTCTCGCGTAATACCGCCGCCACCATCAGCGTGATCGCGGCCTGTCCTGCTCTTTGGGAACAGCTTGCGAGGATGGGGTTATGTTACTATGGAATCCAATGTTCCCGGGGGGTTGGAGATAGGAATTCCCATGGCATTTTCAACACTGATCCTCGCTGCTGGAGCGGGCACCCGCATGAGGTCCACACGCGCGAAAGTCACGCATGGACTGCTGGAGAAACCGCTGATCCGTTGGGTTGTAGATGCGGCGAGACAGGCGGGAAGCGCAGAGGTGATCACTGTTGTCGGCTTTGCCCGCGAACAGGTAGAGCCGCTGCTTGAAGATACCACGGTGGTGATCCAGGAGGAGCGGCTGGGAACCGGGCATGCTGTCATGATGGTCGCTGACCTGCTTGCCCGCGAGGACACGCCGCCGTCCCTGCTTGTGCTCTGCGGAGACACGCCGCTCATCACCCCTGACACCATTACCGCATTGGTCGCCTCACAGCAACAGGGCGGGGCAGCCATCTGCATGCTGACCCACCTGCTTGCAGACCCCACCGGGTACGGAAGGGTGGTACGTGATGCAGAGGGCAACGTGCTCCGTATTGTCGAGGAGAAGGACGCGACTGATGAGGAGCGGGCGCTTGAGGAGTGTAACAGCGCAGCCTACTGCTTTGACGTGCGCGTGTTGTTGGAAAACCTCGCTGAGCTGAAGAATGACAACGCTCAAGGCGAATACTACCTGACGGATATCGTTGGCATCTGTGTTGCAAAAGGGATGACCGTCAAGGCACACATCGCCTTGGCTGAGGAGACCCAGGGGATCAACAGCAGAGCGCAGCTGGCCCAGGCGACCAAGGTCATGCAGCAAAGGATAAACAACCGGCATCTGGAGGCTGGGGTGACCATGCTCGACCCGGATCAGGTCTGGATTGGCCCGGATGTGGTCCTGGAAAGCGATGTCGAGCTGCTGCCGCTTACCATGCTCTGGGGGAAAACCACAGTTGCGAGCGGCAGCGTCATAGGCCCCAATACCCGGGTGACTGACAGCGTCATAGGCCCAGACTGCCGGGTGGATGAGAGTGTGCTGATACGGGCGAGGCTCGAGGCTGAAGTGGCCTGTGGTCCTCGGGCCTACCTCAGGCCGGGCACCGTGATGAAAGCCGGGTCCAAGGCGGGCACCCATGTAGAGATAAAGAACTCGACTATAGGTGAGGGCAGCAAGGTGCCGCACCTCAGCTATATGGGCGATGCGATGTTGGGTGTGGGCGTGAACATCGGAGCAGGATCGATCACCTGCAATTATGATGGCGCCAATAAGCATCCTACCGTCATTGGCGACCGGGCCTTTGTGGGTTCGGATACCATGATGGTGGCGCCGGTGACTGTGGGTTCGGATACGGTGATCGGGGCGGGAAGCGTGATCACCAAACCGGTGCCGGACGGCGCCCTGGCCCTTGAGCGCACCGAGCAGAAAATCATTGAAGGCTGGACAGTGAAGCACAGGAAGGAAAAACGCTGATGACCGAGGTGAATAAGAGTCTCAAGCTCTATGCGGGAAGAAGCAATCCGGAGTTGGCGCAGAAGATCGCCGATATAGCGGAGGTCGAGCTGGGGAAGATCAGGCTGACGACCTTCAAGAACGGCGAGATCTATGCCCGCTATCTGGAAAGCGTGCGCGGTTCTGACGTCTTCATTGTGCAGTCGGTCGCCAGCTATGAAGAAGGCGACGTCAACGACGCTTTGATGGAGCTGCTCATCATGACCGATGCCGCGAAGCGGGCCTCTGCCCGTACGGTTACCGCAGTCATCACGCACTACGGCTATTCCCGGCAGGATAAGAAATCGGCCTCGCGCGAGCCGCTCTCTGCCAAGCTGGTCGCCAACCTGCTCACCGTGGCAGGGGTCGACCGGACCATTGCCATTGACCTGCACCAGGGGCAGATACAGGGCTTCTTTGACACGCCGGTCAACCATCTGACCGCGCTGCCGATATTCGCGGACTACTTCCTGAAGAAGGGGCTCAAGAACATCTGCGTGGTCTCGCCGGACGTGGGCCGCGCAAAGGCCTCCAAGAAGCTCGCCGACATGCTTGACGCGGACCTTGCCATCATGCACAAATCCAGGCCGCTGCACAACGTGGCGGAGGTCTCCAGCGTCATTGGTGACGTGGCCGGCAAGGTCTGCATCATCAACGACGACATGATAGACACGGCTGGGACCATGAAGGCGAGCGCCGAGACCCTGAAGAGGGAGGGCGCGACAGCGGTCTACATCTGCGCGACGCACGGCCTGTTCTCAGGGCCGGCGTATGAGCGCCTCATGGAAGCCGAGCTGGAGGAAGTGGTGGTCTGCGACACGGTGCCGGTGCCAGCAAGCAGGCAGAACGATAAGATCAAGGTGCTTACTGTTGCGCCGCTTCTGGCGAACGCGATCATGAACGTCTACCAGGAGGCATCGGTCTCCGAGCTCTTTGATCCCGATTTCCAGCTCTGACCATGAAGCTCAAGGGGCCGCAGGTTATCGTTGGATTGGGAAACCCCGGAGCGGAGTATGCTGATACCCGCCATAACGCGGGCTTTGCCGTGGTTGATGCCTTGGCCGCTGAGCTGGGCATCAAGTATTGGAAGCTGGTGGCCAACGCCCAGGTGGGCGAGACCCTGCTTGAGGGCGATCCCATCCTTCTGGTGAAACCGCAGACCTTCATGAACCTGAGCGGCGGCCCGGTTAAAGGGTTGTCGGGCCGCTATAACTTCGATGTCGACAGCGTGTTGGTTGTGCACGACGAGCTCGATCTGCCTGCCGGGGTCATCAGGCTCAAGCTGGGCGGTGGGCACGCCGGGCACAAGGGCCTACGCTCGCTGCATCAGAGCCTGGGTCCGGACTATGCTCGCGTGCGTGTTGGGATCGGACGTCCTCCCGGCCGCCTGCAAGCCCACAGCTTTGTCCTGCAGAAGATGCGGGGTTCAGAGCTTGAGGAGTTCAGGGTGACCATTGCGCAGGCGGTTCCCATAGTGCGCATGGCGGTTGTCGAGGGCATCAGCAAGGCGATGAACGAGTACAACCGGGATGAACGGGACGAGAGATAAAGGCTGTGCGCTGTGGTAACGCCACATATCCCAAAGCGCTACCGTGGATTGCCACGCCACGCCACGCCTGAGGCGTGGCTCGCAATGACGGAGCTGTGATGGATGTCGAACGCTTGACCACCCAGCTGGAGGGCGTCTGTCAGCTGATAGCGCTTGACAGCGTCACTTCAACCAATGATGAGATACTGGTACAGGCGCAGGCGCATCGTTTCCCGATGGATCAACCACTTGTTGTCATCAGCCAGACACAGACGGCTGGCCGCGGTCGGCTTGGCCGCAACTGGGCGTCTCCTGCTGGCGGGCTCTACCTCTCAGTGCTGCTGGAGCTTTCTGCCATAAAAAGTGACGCTTCTGCTGTGGCCAGCCTGAGCCCCCTGGTTGCGCTGGCGCTGCGGGAGGCCCTGCAGGGCTTCAGCGCCAGCGAACTGCGCATCAAGTGGCCAAACGACATACTCGCTCCAACCGGCAAGCTCGTAGGCATCCTCATAGAGCTGAAGCCGGCCTCTGCCGTCTTTGGGGCCCGGGTAGCTGACAGCACGGAACAGTTCGCTGTTATCGGCATGGGAGTGAACGTGTGGCGCCCAGCCACGGGGGCGGGAACCTCTGAGGCCGCCTATCTTGCTGACGGACACGCGGGGAGCCTTCCTCTTGAGGATGTGGTCACCGCTATGCTCAAGACGCTGCTTAGGCGCTTTGCTGCGTGGCAGGCTGCGAGCGGTTCCTTTGCCGGGTTTCTCGTTGGATATATGCAGCACATGGCGCAGCTTGGAGAAACGGTCTGCGTGAGGAATGCCCTGGGCGATGAGGTCGAACACGGTATTGTCACAGGGATCGACGAGCAGGGCAGGTTGGTTCTGGCTACGCCACTGGGTGACAGGGCGATTGCTGCCGGCGAGGTGAGCCTGCGCGATCTTTGACGTAGTGTCCTGGTTATGAGGTACACTGTCAGTACAGGGATAATGGATCTAAGTGGGAATCCCCCACAATAGAAGAAGAGGGTAGACACGGTTTCTGTAGAGCAGAGCCCTGGGCAGCCGTCACAGGATGAGCTGCTGGAGGCAAAGAGTAAAAAGCAGGTCGACAGGCTGGGAACAACGAAGATCTCCAGGCTCATGGTCGAGTTCGCCATTCCTTCTATCATCGGTCTTATTGTCAGCGGGCTTTACAACATCATCAACTCGATCTTCCTGGGGCAGGCAGTAGGGCCCGTTGGCCTTGCTGTTTCCACCATCTCCATGCCCATCATGATCTTCTCCATGTCTGTTGGCGTTTTGATCGGCACAGGCGGCAATGCGCTGATCGCCCTGCGCCTTGGCGAGGGAAAGCATAAAGATGCCGAGAAGATACTGGGCAACGCGCTGACGCTGACCATCATCGCCTCGGTCCTCTGCACGGTGGGCACCTTTGCCTTTGAGGATGTGGTGTTGAGGCTTTCCGGCGCTACCGAGGAAGTCTGGCATGAGGCTTCCATCTTCATCCGCATCATCGCAGCTGGTTTCATCTTCCAGTTCTTCAGCATGGGATTCAATAACTATATCCGCACCGCGGGCGATCCAAACCGTGCCCTCTATACAATGGTAGCGGGGACCGTCATCTGCATCATCCTCAATTTCTTCTTTGTCATGGTCCTTGACTGGGGTGTCACCGGCTCGGCGCTGGCAACCCTGCTTGGTCAGGCGTTCAGCGCTGTCCTGGTGTTTTGGTACTTTGTCTTCAGCAGGAAGGCGCCCTTCAAGATCAGGGTCAGGAACCTTCCACTCAAGCTGAAACTCGTCCGTTCGATACTTGTTCTTGGGTCTGCTGCATTTGTTCTGCAAATCGCAAGCGCGGTTGTCAACCTGATCATCAACTATCAACTGGTTGCGCTTGGAGCGCTCAGTCCCATAGGCTCAGAAGGGGCGCTTGCCACCATTGGCGTGGTGAACCGCGTGGCGATGTTCACACTCTTCCCCATCATGGGAGTGGCGATTGCCGCGCAACCGATCTTTGGCTACAACTACGGCGCCAAGAATTTCAAGCGTGTGATAAAGACCTTCCAGGTCGCCTTGGTATGGATCATCGTCATCGGGGCTGTCTTCTGGATCCTGGTCCATCTGATCCCTGGGCCGATTGTACGACTCTTTGGTGTTGAAGACGATCTTTTGGCATTCACGACGAAAGCGCTTATTGTGCAGCTCTTCCTGATACCGGTCATGGGGTTGCAGGTATTGGGGTCGAACTATTTCCAGGCGAGCGGACAACCTCTGAAATCGATGTACCTCTCACTGACCAGGCAGATCCTCTATCTCATCCCACTCATCTTCTTGATGCCCGTTATCATCCCGCTGCTCATTCCCTCGGCCTACTCCCTTGAGGGACTGTATTATGCCTTTCCCGTTGCCGATGCGCTCAGCGTTATCACGGCTGCGATCTTTGTTGCCTTTGAGTTCAAGAAACTCAAGGTGAGGATCCGCGAGCAGGAGACGAGCAGCTAGACGGTGTCAGTAGAGTGTGTCATGGGGTCGTATCTGTTGACACATTCTCCGACGGAGAATGTGTCAACAGATACGACCCCATGACACACTCTACTGACACCGTCTGTCACATCAGTAGCGGTTGTCGAAGATGCGCTTGGTCTTCTTCTCCGAGCGGGGCAGGTCGCCCAGGTTGACCGCCTTAGAGACAACAGAGAGGGAGAGTTTGTCCTTGATGGCCTGGTGCAGGGCCAGCTCGATGTAGGGGCGATGCTCCTCGGGTGAGGCGGTCTCAAAGAAGACGGTCATGATGTCCTTGCCGTTGAGGTGGTCGATCATGACCTGGTATTCGCTGGATGCCCCTTCGGTTACGCTCAAGGCCTCCTCTATGTGCGCGGGGAAGATGTTGATGCCTTTGACCTTGATCATGTCGTCACTGCGGCCGATGAGCGTCTCGATGCGCGTGTAGGGGCTGCCACAGGGACAATCCCCGGGTACGATGCGTGTCAGGTCGCGCGTGCGGTAGCGGATGAGCGGCGCTCCCTCCTTCTGCAGCGTGGTGATGACCAGCTCGCCGCTTTCGCCGTCTGGGAGCACTGCGCCGGTGTCCGGGTCGATGATCTCGAGGTACAGATAGTCATCCCAGCAGTGCATGGCTGTCTGGGCTTCGCAATTGATGCCTATGCCGGGGCCGTAGATCTCGGTGAGCCCGTAGATGTCATGCAGGTCCACGCCCAGCTCACTGGCGATACGGGTGCGCATCTTCTCGCCCCAGCGCTCCGAGCCTATGACGCCCTTGCGCAGCTTGATCCTATCACCAATGCCGCGCTCTGCGATGGTCTCGGCAAGCAGCAGGGCATAGGAGGAGGTGGCTCCCAGGACGGTGGTCTGAAGGTCCATCATCATCTGCAGCTGCCTGTCCGTGTTGCCGGGGCCCATGGGGATGGCCATGGCGCCCAGCAGCTCCGCTCCCAATTGGAAGCCGATACCGGCCGTCCAGAGACCGTAGCCAGGGGTGATCTGGATGCGATCCTCCCGCGTGATGCCAGAGAACTCATAGCAGCGGGCGAACATGATGGCCCAATCCTGCACATCCTTTGCGGTATAAGGGATGATGACCGGCGTTCCGGTGGTACCGCTGGAGGAATGGATGCGGACTATCTGCGAGGGAGGCACCGCAGCAAGGCCCAGCGGATAGGCATCGCGCAGGTCCTCCTTTGTGGTCAGGGGGAGAGCCTGGAAGGACTCAGCGTCTTTGATGGTCGCAAGATCGATACCCGCGAACTTCCTGGCGTAGAAGGAGCTTCTTGTTGTAATGGTCTTGAGGAGCTCCAGGGATTCCTCCAGCGCCTGCTCGCGTACACCTTGGGTTGTCTTACTCTGAGCTGCCCTGCTGGCGACCGCTTTGCTCATGACCGCGTCTCCTCCAAATCCCCTTGGGCAGCCAAGAGGCTCATGCCCTGTGCGAGGGCCTGCTTGTTCAGCTCCCTGAACTGCGGTTTGACCAGCGCGTCGATGGCGGCGAGCAGAGCCTGCTCGCTCAGCTCGATGCTGCCTGTTGCCAGGGCTGCGCCCAACAAAAGGACGTTGAGCGCCTTGAAGGAGCCCAGCCGGGAGCAGGCGGCAACGCCATCGACCACCATGAGCGAACCCAGGCGCCCAGTGGTCTGGCAGCCCTGCAGGTAGGCGAGCTCGGCAGCGCCGTTGTAGCCTTGGACGATGCTTGAAGCTGCGGCTCCTGCAGGCACCAGGGTCTGCATTGCCGTGACTACCGCCCCGCCATTGCGCACAAAGGGCAGGGCGCGTACCGTCTCACCTGGTTCAAAGCCGATGAGCAGATCAGCGCTTTGAGCGCTGACCAAGGGTGAGAGTGGCAAGTCGCTGTGGGAGCCGGTGCGGGCGCCGCCGTAGTTATTCTCGCGTGCAATGCGCACGTGGCCCAGGACCGTACCACCGCGCTGTGCCATGCCGATGGTCTCCGCAGTACGCACCGCATGGCCCTCAAGCAGCGCCGCCTTGGCCAGCAGTTTGGACGCTAACACGGTGCCCTGGCCGCCAACGCCGGCAATGACTATCTCGCTCATGCGGCCCCACCGCCTTTTGCCGCCTGCAGGGGCTGTATGGCGTGGGTGGGGCAGAGTTGGGCGCACAGCGTGCAGCCATAACAGAGCGCCTGGTCGATACGGGCCTTCTTCTCAGAGGTGACGATAAGGGCGGGACAGCCTATCTCGCGAATGCATTTATGACAGGCGGAACAGAGCCCGGGGTCAACGCCGCGCCGGGTTTGTGGTGGAGCAACGGTGATGCAGGGCGCTTTGAAGACCACAGCGCTGACACCGCTGTGGCTCACTGCCTCGCGCACGGCTTCTTGGGCGGCCTTGAGGTCAAAGGGGTCGACCTGGGCTACGTGCCTGACGCCAAGCGCGCGCAGGACGGCGGGGATGTCCAGGGCGCCTTTGGTGTCCGCCGCGCTAGTCGCGCCACCCGCGCCCATCGCGTCTTCCCCGTCAGCCGCACCTTCTGCGTTAGTTCCGCTTTCCCCCCCAGCCACATCCGTGCTCTCCTGAGCTGCTCTGTGGGTACCCAGGCGGATCCCCGTCCCGGGATGGGGCTGCGAGCCGGTCATGGCGGTTGTCGCGTTGTCCAGCACGCAGAGTGTGACCTGTGCCTGGTTGTAGACGGCGTTTACCACACCGGTCAACCCGCTGGCAAAGAAGGTCGAATCGCCTACAAATCCCAGATGCAGGACATCCGGCTGCGCCCATTGCATACCCTGGGGCACCGTGAAACCAGCGCCCATGCACACGCAGCTGTCCACCATATCCAGAGGTAGCGCATTGCCCAACGTATAGCAGCCTATATCCCCACTGAAGACGGCCGGCCGGCCCTTGAGCGCCTGCTTGACCGCGTAGAAGGAGGCGCGGTGGGGGCAGCCGGCGCAGAGCACCGGTGCACGCGCTGGGAGGTCGGGGGCAACAGCCGCAGGGTTGGATCCAGACCCAGTGGAGGTCTGAGGTGTGACGTCGAGAGGTGGGGCAAAGCCGTTGTCGCCATAGAGCGCTTCTACCTGACGGGCGATAAGGGACACCGAGTTCTCCCCAGCCAGGTTGGCGTGCCCGCTTAGTTTGCCGAATACCTTCACCTTGAGCTGGTGTCTGCCTATCAACTGCAAAAACTCGCGTTCCAGGACGGGCTCCAGCTCCTCAAAGACCAGTATCTCTCGTAAGCCCTCCAAGAACTGCAGGGCAAGGGTTTGGGGGAAGGGGAAGGGGGTGCCGCACTTGAACAGGCGCAGAGACGCCAGGTCATCAAGCTGCAACAGGGCATCATGCAGGTAGGCGTAGCTTATGCCGCCGGCCACGATGCCCTGGTGGGCGGGGGCGGTGGCGTGGGTGTTGATGAGGGCGTTATAGGGGCTGGCGCTGAAGTCAGCGGCGATGGCGGACAGGCGGCTCAGCAGCTCGAGGTGGCCCTCATAGGTGCGCCGCGGGAAGATGACCCAGCGCGGGTCGCGCTCAAAGCCGGAGACCGCGTGGGGGACGTAGTCGTAGCTGGTATCAAGCCCCACCGCCCCGTGGCAGATACGCGTTGAGGGGCGCACGATGACTGGCGTCGCGTGCCATTCGGAGAGGTCGAAGGCGGACTGTATCATCCGGTGGGCCTCCTCGGGTGTGGAGGGGTCGAGCACCGGCACCTTGGCAAAGCCTGCGAACTGGCGGGTGTCCTGCTCGGTCTGCGAGGAGATGGGGCCGGGGTCGTCGGCGACAACCAGTACCAGGCCGCCTTTGACGCCCAGGTAGGGCAGGGTCATCAGCGCGTCGGAGGCCACGTTGAGCCCCACCTGCTTCATGGTGACCAGCGCCCGCGCGCCAGCGAGGGAGGCGCCAAAGCCCAGCTCAAGCGCGGCCTTCTCGTTGGTGGACCACTCCACATGCAGGGCAGTCAGGCCACGGGCCTTCACCTGCACGTCCAGGGTCTCCAGTATCTCGGAGGAGGGGGTGCCGGGATAGCCCGCGGCAACGTTGATGCCCGCCTTAAGCGCGCCAAGAGCCAGCGCCTGGTTGCCCATGCAGAGTTCGCGGCTCATACCATCATGCCATTCTCCGTAAGCGATGAGACCCAATGGCAGGCGATGATGCTCGACTATACGGCGCCTGGTGGGTCATAACGTTTGGTCCGTTCCTCTGTTCAGCAGCACATACTTCTGTGAAACAAATCTTGTCGGCAGTCCCTGTTCCCTGGTCCCTGGCTAGTTAGTCGGTTTGATGCCGGTACCGGAATAGCCGGTGGAGTCGCCGTTGACGGAGACTATCTCGAGCTGGAAGATGAGGGTCGAGTTAGCCGGGATGCTACCCCTCTCTGCACTGCCGTAGGCAAGCTCTGGCGGGATGACCAGGATGCGGGTGCCGCCCACCTTCGCACCCACCAGGCCAAGCTCCCAGCCCTGGATGACTCCTCCAGCGCCCACCGTAACGGTGAAGGGCGAACCGCGGTCATAGGAGTTGTCGAAGACCTCGGTGTTTGTCAGGGTGCCGATGTAGTGTACCTCGACAAGGTCGCCCTTCTTCACCTCAAGGCCTTCTCCTACAACGAGGTCGCTGATGCCCAGACCGTTTTCATCATAGGTAGGATCGGGGACTGCTGGGTTCATGAAGGCGTCATAGCGCTCTGGCTCGGGTACCTCGCTCTCCGAGCCCTCACCTTCACCCTCGCCTTCTTCATCCGGCGTGTCTGCAAGGCTCATGTCCACGTCATACGACAAGCCCTCTGGCATGGGGTTGATGACGATCTCGTCCGATTCAGCGATATCCAGGAAGAACTGGTTCAACCTGTCCTGCTCGAACTGGGCAGTGAACATCTCGGCCAGCTCATCGTATATTTCCTGGGGAACTCTTGAGATATCCACAGGCTCGTAATACTCCTCATCGGTGAGCACGAAATCATCGGTGTATTTGACGATATAAAAGGAGATGTCGGGCTCAGGTGTGTCCGGCTCGTCACCCTTGTCTTCAGCCTCTGAAACCTCAATCACTTCTGAGATCTCGTTGAGCTCCAGCGTGGCAAGGGCGATACGCACCTCCTGCGGCGTGTAATACTCATAGCCCCAACCCAGGTCACCGCCGTCCTCTGCCAACTGGGAGCCCTCCATGTACTTCCTGGCGACCGCTGAGAAGTCGGCGCCATTCTGCAGTTCCTGGTAGGCTGCCTCTGCCCGGGCTCTGGTGAGGTCGTTGGTCCTCTCGGGGTCGCTGTTATCGGCAAGCAAGGCGATAAGCCAAAGGCGCTTTCCAGCATACATGGCAGCGTTCTCACTGACGTAAGCGTCGACTTCAGACTTCGCAGGCGGATTCTTGCTGACCATCTTCTCGGCAGCAGCATCCTTGATATAGTTCGCCTCAAGTATCCAGCGATGGGCATCCTCTGTTGCCATGCCCATGGATTCGAGATAGTTCTCATAGGTCTCACCAGAGCTCACGATGCTGGACTTGATAGTGGCTATCGTCGAGTCGATCTCTGCGGCGTCCGCCACTATCCCCTCGGCCTCGGCCTTCTGTATGAAGAGTACATAGAAGGCGAAGTCGTAGCGGATAACATACTCCCTGAGTGACTCAGGTGTGAAATCATAATCAGCCAGCAGTTTAGCCCAGGAGACATCATCCAGGACCTCACCTGTGTAGGGGTCGATCCGGAGCGCTTCGATGCGGGCGGTGATATCCGCTTCCATGATGTCAGTGCCGTTGACAGTCGCTGCCACCTGCGTATCAGGGACCTCTTTGTTGCAAGCTGCAAAGCCCACTGCCAACAACACAGCAAGCCCCATTGCCAGTATGGTTTTGATGATTCTCATTATGCTGCCTCTCAAACTCCCCCTGCCCACTTACAGGCACTTGTCTGTTCAACACATACAATCATCCATTGTCTCACAACCTGCGGTAAATAGGGGAGAAAAGCCCTATAACGAGAAAGGCGAAGTTTTAATGTGCTCTCTTATCACATCAATAAAGAAAACTGCTATCATTCTGGATACATATATACCGCATTAGCGGCACAATAGAGCAGAGCTTTTATCGCTGGGGAGGGTTAAAGGTGAGTGTTTCGAAGCCTATCAAGGCGCAATCCAAAAGGATCGTCTCTTTTCTGACTGCCATTCTGTTTATAGCAGGGCTGGCGTCCCTGCTGCTTCTGTCACCATCCAAGGTGACGGCTTATGCGGATCCGGGTATGGATGCAGAGTTGCTGGAAGTCCGCATAGATGACGCGGTCTACACACCCGGTGACGCACCGCCGCAGATACCGGCCGGCCAGGTGTTCAAGTTCGAACTCATCGTTAAGAACATCGGAACGCTGACGTGGGTGGACGACTACGCCGACGAGCTGCATCCCACCACCTTTTTGACCCGCAACCCTGATTACAACGCGGATTTTGGCACCTTTTTGATAACCCCCGGCCACGCCTATTCCTTTGACCCCGGTGAGACCGTCTCCTTCTACACCTCGCTGATGGCCCCCGCTACGCCGGGCACCTACACCCTGACCTGGCAGCTGGCCGAATGGGCTCCCTACACCTACGTACGCGATTGGGCGAGCGCGCCTTTCTTTGGCCCGGAGGTAAGCCTCACGTTTGAGGTGGTGCCTCGCACCGATATGCCGCCTGTCCAGGTACGCATACCGGGCGTGGTGGATGGGTCTGACCTGGAATATGTGGGTAGCTTTGCTTTGCCAGCGGTGCCAGGCGCTATCCATGATGAGAAGAGCTTCTACCCCAGCGGGATCACCCTGCGGACCGTGGACGGGGAGCAGCGCATGATCCTGGCCACCGGCACCTACGCTCAAACCGCCTATGAGGTGGCCATCCCCGCACCGGGCGCCATTGTGGGCAGCGACACTTCTGCGGTGCCCACAGCTGAGCTACGCTCCGTCTTTGGTGAGCTGCCAAGGTACGCGCCTGAATTCTCCAACGGCTCCCTGTATTACGAGCAGAGCACAGGCCTGCTTTATTGGACCAACTACCATTTCTACTATACGGGCTCCATCGATTTTCCCACGCTGCGAGCAGCTGATCTGAGCAGCGGCACCTTGGTCGAGGTTGCCCAGTGGTATCAGCCGTCCGATCTGGGCGGCGCGCCCGCCAAGTCCTTCTGGGGCGGAGTGACCAACATCCCTGAGGGCTTTGCCAGCCAATATACCGGAGGCAAGACCTTGGGTCTGGGCTTTGGAGGCGAATACAGCATCAACGCTTCAGCCAGCTGGGGACCTGCTCTGGCTGCGGTGGATGTGCCCGGTGGCGGCGGCACTATGAGCGTGCAGCCGGTCTTCAACTACTCAATCAGCGACCCTGCGCTCAGGGACGGGAATGTCTTCTACACAAGCACCGCCTTCAGCAAGAATCCCATAAGCCCCTGGGAGGGCTGGTGGGGCGCCGGTTGTTCGGTTGGCAGCGGGGTCTTTATCGACCTGCCCGACAAGAAGGGCTATGTGAGCTTCAACCACCTTTCCACTGGTCGCGTTGACTATGGCTATGGTGGCGCCAACTGGAATGCCACCTTTGAGAACGTCTGGAACTTCTACGATTATGAGACTCTGGGACAGGCCGCCACAGGCGCCATCCCCCGGGAAAGCGTTGTACCGTCTTCGATGGCCTACATGAACCTGCCCAATACGGCGACCAGCGCCGGGCAGGAGATAGCCGGTTCCTGCTTTGACGCGGATACCAGGACGCTGTATGTCTACAGCCTCTATGCTGTTGGCGGGGAGCCTGTGGTGCATGTGTATTCCGTCTTGGGGGGTGAGCCGCAGCTGGAGAGCATCGCGGTGACGGCCGAGCCCAGAAAGACCAGCTATCATGAGTGGCAGCTACTTGACTACACAGGCCTAGAGGTCACGGCAACGTACTCTGACGGTTCCACTGCTGATGTCACGGAGTATATCGACATCATCCCGGCTGCGTATTCCCAGCTGGATGTGGTCGGTACCGTCACCGTACTTATCGGCTATACCGAGGATACCGTGATGAAGACCACGAGCTTCACGGTCGAGGTGGTTGCTGCACCGGAGCCGTATCTGACCGCTTTGGTGATCGAGGAGGCTCCGACAAAGACGAATTACATGTATGGGGAGACATTCGACCTGACGGGCCTTAAGGTGGTTGCCCTATACAGCGACGGTTCTTCGGCAGACGTCACGGATCTGGTGGTCATCGACCCTGCAAGCGGCACGGTGCTTGACGAATGGACCCCCTTTAAGGTCATGGTCTACTTTACCGACGGCTCTATCACAGAAAACGCGTTCTTCATCATCACCTTCTATACGATCGACTGGCTGACCATCCTGGAACGCATCGAGGTGACGTCTGAGCCTGCCAAGACCAGCTACATCGAAGGCGAGGCGCTGGATTTGACAGGGCTGGAAGTCATGGCAACCTATAGGGTCAGTCCCTCTGATGACTCGTATCTCGAGGATGTCACCTATCTGGTGGTGACCGACCCTGCTGATGGTGCGGTGCTTGACACGGTAGGCACCCAGACGGTCACGGTGACCTACACCGACAACCGCCTTTTCATCGGAGGCGATACCATCCAGACCGCAAGCTTCAGCGTTGAGGTCACCGCTGCGGCGCCCGCGTCGACTTACGGCGTTTCGCTGGATGCCAGTGGGATGCAGGTCTTTGACCCCGTCGTCGCTGGTTATGGGACCCAGACAGCCCTGTCTGTTATCGTCAGCAATACCGGGAATCAGCCCACAGGCGCTTTGAGTGTTGCGCTGAGTGGTGCGGATACTTATGCCTTCAGGCTTTCTGACGCTATGCTCACGAGTATCGCTGTGGACGGGATCGTTGGCTTCAGTGTGGCGCCGATGACGGGGCTTGCTGTGGGTGAGTATGAGGCTACTGTGACGGTGAGCGGCGCAAACGGTATTGCTACGAGTTTTGACGTGAGTTTTGAGGTTGCGGCAGTGCCGAAGTACAACTTTACGGTTACTACAAGCGCCGGAGGCTCGGTGATGGGCACGGCGAGTGGGAATTATGAGGCAGCGACGCCCGTGAGTGTTACAGCTACTGCGAATCCTGGGTATCACTTCACCGGTTGGACGATAAGCGGCGCGTCACTTGCGGGTGGTAGCATGGCCAATCCCGCTACTTTCAGCATGCCGACCGGCGCCGTCACGTTGAGGGCGGGTTTTGTAGCTGATGCGCCTGTCACCTATACATTGAGGGTTAACGGTGGTTACGGTAGCGGCAACTACCCTGCTGGTACGGTGGTGAGTATTTCTGCTGCTGCGGCGCCTGCGGGCAAGGTCTTTGACCAATGGTCAGGGAGCAGCGGTGGGGCTATTGCCAACCCCAGAAGTGCGAGCACCACCTATACTATGCCGGCCAACGCGGCTACCGTGACTGCGAACTATCGGGATGTGCCCGTCTCAAGGGTCTATGTGACGGGCATCACGGTGAGTAGCGCAGGGGGAGTTACTTCCATTGGTGCGCCGCGCGAAACCCTACAACTTTATGCCTATATCTCTCCATCTAACGCAACAAACACGTCGGTTACCTGGAGCATTGTGAGCGGATCAGCCTATGCCTCATTAAGCTCTGGCGGCTTGGTGACGGCTCGTGCCGATGGCACGGTGGTGGTGCGCGCTACGGCTCAGGATGGTTCAGGCGTGTCTGGCAGCATTACGTTGAACATCACAGGGCAGGGCAGCGGGGGTACTGATGCTACCCGCACATATAACGTCCAAAGCCAATTTGGTGCTTGGAAGGGAAGCGGCACGGCTGCTGCAAAGATAAGCGCGGATCCAGGGAAGCTCTTGCGATTGACGCTGAATGGCGCTGTTGTCGATTCTGAGAACTACACGTTGCGTGGTGACACTGCACGTGCAGAAACCGTGATTACCTTTGAGGAAAGCTACTTGAAGACACTGAAGGATGGGAACTATACCTTTGTAGCTGAGTTCAGTGACGGGTATTCTGCGAGCCTGACCTTGCAGGTTTCGGTGGCGGATGATGCCGCTGACGATGATAGCGCTGATGGTGATGACACAAGCACGATAGACGACACCGATACTCCGCTGAGTGCTGGCGATAACCAGACCGGCAACAAGCTGGACATGCAATCCCTGCTCATCATCGGGACCTTTGTGCTGATAACGTTGACCCTGCTGTTGCTGTCGTTATTGCGTAGTCGCCGCCGCAAGGAAGGCAACCGCGAGTATCGCTGACAGATCGCACGAAAAGTGAAAAGTCCCATTTTTGGGACTTTTCACTCAGGCTGCGGACAAACTCGAGCTATACATCGATAGTCACTTCCCGCTGTGGCGCTATGCGGTGGAATTGGAACAGCGCCTGCTGTCAACGCCGTATCCCTTGTGGCGTTGACAGCAGGCCTGCTTCAATTCCACCGCTCAGCACTAAGGCATGGGACCAGCATCCCTTTTGTCCTAGACTTGGTTGCTGGGGCAGAGATCGTTTATGGGGCACTCAAGGCAGCGAGGGCGGCGGGCTATGCAGACCTCACGCCCAAAGAGCACCCACTGGTGGTTGATGGGCCCCCAGAGCTCGCGTGGGAAGAGTGCGAGCAGATCCCGCTCCGTCTTGCTCGGAGTATCCGAGGTTTTTGACGAGAAACCCAGCTTGTGGGCGATCCGGAATACATGGGTGTCAACGGCGATGCCCTCGACAATGCCAAAGGCATTGTTGAGCACGATGTTGGCGGTTTTTCGCCCCACGCCGGGCAGGCGTGTCAGTTCCTCCATGGTGGCGGGGACCTCACCGCCAAACTCCGCAAGCAGCATCTGGGCGCAGGCGACGCAATTCTTGGCCTTGACGTGGTAGAAACCGATGATGCGTATGACCTGCTCTATGTCTTTGAGGTCTGCCTGGGCCATCGCTTGGGGGTCAGGCCAGCGGGAGAAGAGCTCCGGGGTCACCTTGTTCACCGCGACGTCGGTGGTCTGCGCCGAGAGGAGCACGGCGATGACCAGGGTGAATGCATTGTGGAAAGAGAGCGCGCATTCTGCCTGAGGGTAACGCTCATTCATGCGCCGGGCAACGACTAGCGCCCGGTTCTGCTTACTGGCTTTAGACTCACGTGGCACGGGGAGCTCCTCATAACCGGGATGACAAAGGGGACGGTCTGACAAAAGGGGTCTGACAAAGGGGACGGTCTGACAAAGGGGACGGTCCCTTTTGTCACATTGTAGCAGCCTCAGCATGGTTGAAGGTTCTGTCCATGACAAAAGGGACCGTCCCCTTTGTCAGACCCCTTTTGTCAGACCGTCCCCTTTGTCATGCTACAATTGCCCTTAACCCGCAAGGATAGACTTTGCGGGCTTTTGGCGTTTTCGTTGATAACGAGAAGGGCGTGTTTTGTCGCAGATGTTGATTCAGAGGCTTGCCGAGGCGCTTTTTGCATGCAAGGCGCTGGATACGCTGGCGGCAAAGCTTGAGACGGGGCGAGACGTGGTCATAGGCGTGCCCTTGTCTGCACGGCCTTTCCTGTTGGCAGCCACCTATGCTAAAGACCCGCGACCGATACTGGTGGTGGTCTCTGGTGAGGAGGCGGCCTATCTGTTCGCGCGGGACCTTGCCGTCTGGTTAGGCAATGATGCAGTGATGCAGCTGCCTTTGCGCACCGATCTGCCCTGGAGAGATCTGCCTAGGGAGTTCAAGCACGTGCAGCAGGTTGGGCAACGGGCTCGGGCCATCCAGTCGCTGGCAGAAGGCGAGCCGGGCGTGGTTGTTGCCAGCGCTCGCTCATTGCTGCGGCTGGTGCCACCCCCTGTGACAAGGGGGACGGATGTGACAAAGGGGACGGTCCCTTTTGTCAAGTCTGAAGATGTGACAAAAGGGACCGTCCCCTTTGTCACATCCACAAGTGTCTTTGCGCCGTTGTGCTTTGTGGCGGGAGAGGAGCTCTCCGCCGAGGCTAGCTACGATGGGTTAAGCGCCCTTCTCGTAAGCAGGGGTTATGAGCGCCTGGATAAACTGGACCGCGCCGAGCAGCCGGGTAGTTTTGCTCTGCACGGCGACACGCTGGATATCTATCCCGCCGGGCACTCCTATCCCGTGCGTGTGGAGCTCTTTGGCGAGTTTGTGGAGGTCATCAGGCGGCTGGTCCCTGCTACCGGCCAGTCCATCGGCATGTTGGATAGCGTGGACATCTACCCGGCGCGAGAGTTGGCTCTCAATAAGAAGACCAGGGCGCGGGCGCTGAGAGAGATACCGCTTTTAACCGGCGCTGCGGCTGCCAAGCTACCAGCGCAGGTGCTGCAACACGCGGAGCAGATCGGGCAGGGTGTCTTCTTCAACGAGCTGGATCGCTACCTGCCCTACCTCTATACGGATTGCGTAACGCCTCTGGCTTATCTGCATGACTCGGCCATGGTCGCGCTTATCGAACCTCGCTCGCTTATAGACGACAGCCTGCGCTACTTTGAGGAGCTGGAGGCATCAGCCAAGCTGGCGCGAGCCCCGCTGGAGGACCTGTATATGCATCCCGCCCAGCTGGACTTTGGGACCCAGCAGCGGCTGACCCTGCTCTCGCTGATCAGCGGGGGCGCCAACCTTGATGCCCGGCTGGAGGTCAAGCACGCCGATACCTCCTCAGACGAGCGGCTAGCAGCAAGCGTTCGCTCGCTTCTGGCCTCAAGGTTCCTTCCGGTGCTGGGCATAGCGGACCGTCGCGCACGCGCAGGGGCTGAGCTGGTCTTAAGCGATGCCCATCTTCCCTTTGCAGAGTTCCAGACGCAGGGCAAGGGCGACAGTAGGGCTGAGGGCAAGGGCGAGGTGATGGGCGAGGTGAAGGGCGAGGCGCAGGGCTGGATGCAGGGCGCAGGTGAGCTGAGCAGGACGGTGCTGAACATCGTCGACATGGATTTTGCGACCTCGCTCATCATCCCAGCAGCGCAGATCGGCCTGCTCTCCCTGAGCGAGGGCAGCGGTTCGCAGGCGGTCTCGCGCAGAGGGCGCTCGCGCCGGGCGGTAGACCCCACGTCGCTGACCTTCCCCTACAAGCCGGGGGACTATGTGGTGCACGCCACCCACGGCATCGCGCTTTTCAAGGAGATTGTCAGGCAGGAGGTCGCCGGCATCGAGCGAGACTACCTCTACCTGGAATACGCCCATGGCGACAAGCTCTTTACGCCGGTGGAGCAGATAGACAAGATAACGCGCTATGTGGGGCCCGAGAGTTCCGCACCACGTCTGACCCGCTTGAACACCAGCGACTGGTCGCGAGCCACCGGCAAGGCGCGCAAGGCGGCTCACAAGCTGGCCTTTGACCTGGTAGACCTCTATGCACGCCGCAGCACGGCGCAGGGTTACGCCTATACGCAAGACAACGACCTGCAATATGAGATGGAACTGGCCTTTCCCTATGAGGAGACCGCCGATCAACTGGCGGCCATCGCTGATGTAAAAGCAGATATGGAGTCAGCGCGGCCCATGGATCGCCTGATATGTGGCGATGTGGGCTTTGGCAAGACCGAGGTCGCACTGCGGGCGGCCTTCAAGGCCGTTCAGAGTGGTAAGCAGGTCATGCTGCTTTGCCCCACCACCATCCTGGCGCAGCAGCACTACCTCACCTTTCTGGAGCGCTTTGAGCGCTTTGCCGTCAACGTGGAGGTGCTCAGCCGTTTTCGCACCCCCAGTCAGCAGAAGAAGATACTGGAGGGGTTTGCTACAGGTACAGTGGATGTGTTGGTGGGAACGCACCGGCTTTTATCGTCAGATGTCAACCCCAAGGACCTGGGGCTGATTGTGGTGGACGAGGAGCAGCGCTTTGGCGTGCAGCACAAGGAGCACCTCAAGAGCATGCGTGAGCAGGTGGACGTGCTGACGCTTTCTGCCACGCCCATACCGCGGACCATGCAGATGGCCATAAGCGGAGTGCGCGACATGTCGCTGATCGACACGCCGCCGGCAAGCCGTACGCCCATCCACGTGCACGTAGGGGAGTGGGACGAGGACGTGGTCAGCGCGGCGATCCGGCGAGAGATGGAGCGGGGCGGGCAGGTGTATTACGTGTCCAATCGCGTGAAGAGCATCGACGACGCAGTGGCGCGGGTGGTGGCAACGGCTCCGGAGGCGCGCATAGGCGTAGCGCATGGCAAGCTGAGCGGCACGCAGCTGGAGGCTGTGATGGAGGACTTCGCCGCCAACGAGTTCGACGTGTTGGTGGCAACCACCATCATCGAGAGTGGTCTGGACAACCCGCACACCAACACGCTGATCATAGAGGACTCACAGCGTCTGGGACTGGCACAGCTCTACCAGCTCAAGGGGCGCGTGGGGCGCTCGCACGCCCAGGCTTATGCGTTCTTCTTGTTCCCGTCGCAGAATGTGCTGACAGAAGAGGCGGTTGAGCGGCTGACTGCCATAGATGAGTTCCAGGGCCTGGGCTCGGGCATGAAGATAGCCATGCGCGATTTGGAGATCCGTGGGGCCGGCTCGCTTTTGGGTGCCGAGCAACACGGGATGCTCTCAGCCGTAGGCTTTGATCTGTTCGCCTCCATGTTGCAGGAGGCCGTTTTAGCGGCACGCGCCGGTGGCGCCGAAGACGCCAGGGATGAGGTGGCCTATCCCGAGGTGCGCATCGACCTGCCGGTTGCCTTCCTTCTGCCCGAGGAATACGTTGCGGCCGCCGATGAGCGGGTGCTGTTCTATAGGCGTTTGGCCGCGGCCGCCGATGAGGACGCGGTTGTAGGCATAGAAGCCGCGCTGGTGGGGGGCTACGGCGCCCTACCTGCACCGGCACAGAACCTGGTCGACCGGGCTCGCGCCAAGGCGCTGGCTGGCGAGCTGGGCATCACCAGCGTCGCCCTGCAGCGCGGCAAGCTGGTGCTGGAGCCCCTGGAGCTTTCCGCTGAGCAGGCTGCTGCCCTCAAGGCGCGTGGCGGGCTATATCTGGTGAAATCCCAACGCCTGATGTATCCCGTTCAGGCAGGTGTAGGACTGCTGAGCGCGTTGATCAACCTGCTGCTGGAACTGCGGTAGGGGACAGAAGAGGACGGTTCAGTGGTGGCGGTAGTTCTGGTAGTTCCAGAGGTAGCCGGCAAATTCCGGTGAGGTGTCGGAGTTTCCGCTGCGCCAGGCTTTATGGTCGATGATGGTGCTTTGGAAGCCGTAATAACCGTCGATATAGGCGATAAGTGCGTCCAGGGCGTCGAGCTGTGCCTGGGGGTAGTCACCAGAGCCGCCCACGTGCACCATCTCGATGCCAATGGACCAGGCATTCATCCCATAGTCAGAGGCCCAACTGCCAACCCAGACCGTCCCTTTCATATCGTCTCGGCCATCCTCAGAGATACCGTAATACGCATTGTGGCCGGTGTCTCCGTAGCCGGCATGGTGGGCGATCTTATCCAGGGGAACACATTGGTAGACAGCTCCATCGGTGCCAACAATGAAATGGGCGGCGACAAGATTGCCGTTGCTGTCCCACCAATCGATGGTATTCGCAGGGCTCGACCAACCTTCGGTGTCGTGCAGCATGATGTATTTCTGATGGGCTGCGTCTTTATCGCCATGTACAAAGTTACTGCGGAAATCGGTTATGATGTTCAGCTCGACAGGGGACCTGCTTGTCTCTTCGCCTTCCGACGGCTCCTCTGCCTTCTCTTCCTCTTCCTCCTCAGCTTCTGCCTCAGCTGACTCCTCTTCACCAAGAGAAGTTTCGGACTCGTCGCCCTGTTCGACGGCAAGGGATTCAGGTGTCATCTGGGTGTCGGTGAGCACATCGGTATCCAGCGGCGCAGGGTCAGCCAGGCTCACTTCAGTTGGGGTACAGGCAGCCTGCGTCAGCAAGGCGAAGGCCGCAATAACAGCGAGAGCGCGTTTAAGCATAGTTCCTTTCATAGTAGAATTGTAACATCACTGAGTATGAAAGGCCTTAAGGAGCAGGTATGGATACTATTCTTGGAGCTTTCCTCTGTTTGGGTGTTGTTGCCATCCTTGTCATAGTGGTTGTCATCGTAGTGCGATTCAATTCATTGGAGCGCCAGATAAATAATCTGAAGCGTCAGGCTCAAACACCATATAACTCCCAGGATCTGTCAGTGCCTTTACCTCCATACCAGCAGCATGTGCCGACGCCACAACCTGTTCCAATCCCCCAGCAGATGCCCATGCCGCAACCTATGCCAATCCCCCAGCAGATGCCCATGCATCAGCCTGTTCCAATCCCTTGGCAACAGCCAACGCCCATGCCGCAACCTATGCCAATCCCCCAGCAGATGCCCATGCATCAGCCTGTTCCAATCCCTTGGCAACAGCCAATGCCCATGCCTCAACCCCTGCAGGCGCCCACGCCTCCTCCAATGCCGAATCAAGCGATATATCCCGCACCCCCTCAACCCGCAAAGGCCCCCAGCCGCTCCCTGGAGAACCTGTTCGGCAAGAACATCGTAGGTATTGTCGCCTCCGTCCTGGTGTTTCTCGGCCTGATCTTCCTGGGTTTCCTGGTGGTCCCTCTGCTCAACGACCTCATGAAGGTCGCCCTTATGTTCATTCTCTGCGCCGTGCTGGCCGTTCCCGGCTTCCTGCTGAACAGGCGCTACAACAACAACTTCACCAAGGCGTTGTTGGGCACCGGTTGCGGGGCGTTCTTCATTGCCATTCAGATGACGCACCTGTACTTCAATCTGCTCAACGACATAGTTGCCCTTGTGCTCCTACTGGCCTGGCTTGCCGCCGCCCTTCTCGTTATGAAGCAGACTCAGTCACTTCTCATGGGGGTTATCGCTCATGTTGGCATGATACTCTCGGTTTGCTTTGGCTATACCGTTGCCCTGTCTAATGAGAGCACGCTGTTGCTGCTTTTAGCCTATCAGCTTGTCTCAACGGTCTTCATAGTAGCTGGCAGCATCCTCTGGTGCAAGAAGATGTACCGGTTCAGCCTCTTTGCCTCCCTGGCAATAACCGTGTACGCCTCACTATTCATGTGGAGGAACCTCATCTGGGTAGACCCCGGCTCGGCTTCCCTCCTACCCACAATAGTGTTCTCTCTTGGATTCATCCTGCAGTTCATCTGCAGCTGCGTTTTGGCTTACCTTCTGCTCAAGTCCATTGCCCGCGTTCAGAATTCCAGTGCACAGGTGATCCTTCAATTGCTGAACCTCTTGCTCTGGGGATCGTCACTGGTAGCCAATATCGCGGCACTCTCCGCCAAGCTGTATGAGCTCCTCTATTCGCACCCCAGCAGCTACGGATCCTTTCTTGCAGGAACCATAGCGGCTCTGATAGTCATCTTTGCAGTTCTCTTGCTGAACACGCTCTTGCGTAAGAAGAGCGATTCCAGCCAAACCCTCAACCTCACAACCAACCTCTCCCTGCTCGCATTCTCCTGCCTTGTACTTTCCATTAACCTGCTTTTCCACGACTATCATCATGCGGCAGGCCCCAGCCTTCTACTCCTTGCCCTGCCTGCACTCTTCTGCCTGCTTCTCAGGAAGCTGAATAACTCACAGATATACGGCCATGTGGCCTTTATCCTGCTTCTGATCGATGCCCTCTATCAGCTGGTATCAGGCTTTACATCCCTCTCGCAGTTTGGTTTGTTTGGCTTGGTTACAGGCTCAGGTACGCTCTCTGCCGCCCTATCGCTGGTCTTTCCCTTTATCTATCTCGCAATTCTCCTGGGCCTCTCCTACCTTGCCTATCGGCAGTTCGGCCCCACAAAGAGCAATAACTTCAAACTGGCGTTCAAGCTCACCACACTGGTGTTCTTTGAGCTATCCTTGGTAGTCATCCTGTGGAATAGTGACATCGCCTCCTCGTTGGCCCTCATGGAACTGCTCTGCATCGCCATACTGCTCATCCTGCATCTGACCAGGCAAGACACGCCAAAGATCTTCTTCAGGATCAACGAGTACCTCCTCTACTTCCTCCTCAGCATAGAGTTCTCCTTCAACAACCTGGCCTACACCAACACCCTCGCCGCAGTCTTCCACCTGATTGCAGTGGCGATGGCGCTCCTTCTCATCCTCAGTCGTATCCGCCTGGCCGCACAGGCAAACACCGCAGCTTTACGCACTCCGGGGATGCGTCTTCCCAACTCCGACATCGAGGCCCTCAGCGCACTAGCCATCCACTGCCTGCTCCTCAGCTGCATCGCTGGCTTGACCAACTGGTTCGACCAGCCCTATGTGCTCAGCCTCGCAAGCATGGTCATAGCCCTGCTCATCATCGCTCTGGGCTTCTGGTCCCGCGTCCGCTCTCTGCGCCTGTATGGCCTGGTGATAGTCATCCTCTGTGTGCTCAAACTGGTGCTCTTCGACCTGGGCGCGCTGAATACCATCATGCGTGTTGTGGCCTTCATCGGAGGCGGCATCATCTGCTTTGGCATCAGCGCCCTCTATAACTTTGCGGTCAAGCGTTTCACCGTCACACAGCCTGCCCCGGCGCAAGCTTTTGTGCCGTCTGACGGCCAGGTGCCTGGAGGCTTTACATCACCCGGATTCATTCCGACCCAACAACCTGCTCAGCCTTGGGAACAGCAGCCAGAGTTCGTTCAGCAACCAGCTCCGCATTGGTCGCAGCAGGTCTATCCCACTGAGAACGGGGATGGGCAACAGGGTTAGCCGCTCTATTTGATAACGAGAACGACGGGTCTCCGCCTTGCGCTAGACTGCAGGAGGCGCGGTTTCCGCACGCCCACTGCCAGTCTCCCTCGCGCCTTGACGTGACAAAGGGTATGACAAAAGGGACGGTTCAGGACAGAAGGGGACGGTTCTAAGGACAGAAGGGGACGGTTCTATTCTGGCCTTGAAAAGGCCAGAATAGAACCGTCCCCTTCTGTCCTTAGAACCGTCCCCTTCTGTCCTGAACCGTCCCCTTCTGTCCTTAGAACCGTCCCCTTCTGTCCAGTTGGGGGCGCGTGGGGGATGACGGTAGGCGAGGAGAGACCGCGCCACCGGGTTGTCATGGGTGGGGGTCGAGCCGGTTTTATCGTCATAAGAAACCATTCAGCAATCGCTTGGCTTACATCATTGCGTTAAGCGGCGTAATAGGGTAGTCTTCTGCGCTTGTATAAAAGGTTATCGCGCGCTAGCAATTTGGCGCGGAGGCTGGGGAGCCAAGGAAGGAAGAGGGGAACGACCATGATTGTGTCGTGGATGACCACGAACGAGTGCAATCTCAAGTGCAAGCATTGCTACCAGGACGCGGACGAGAGCCAGGAGAAGGAACTCACAACCGCCGAGGCCTTCACCATGATCGACCAGATCGCGAAGGCCGGCTTCAAGATAATGATCTTCTCGGGCGGCGAGCCGCTGCTGCGTCCGGACATCTTCGACCTGGTCGCCTACGCCGCTGGCAAGGGGCTGCGACCGGTCTTTGGCACCAACGGCATCCTCATCACCGAGGAGGTGGCCTGGCGCCTGAAGGAGTGCGGCGCCGTGGCCATGGGCATCAGCATAGACAGCCTAGACGCGGCAAAGCATGACGAGTTCAGGGGCCTTGTGGACGCCCACAAGCTCACCTTGGCGGGTATTGAGAACTGCAAGAAGGCGGGGCTGCCCTTCCAGCTGCACACCACGGTGGTGGACTGGAACAGGGACGAGGTCTGCGCCATCACTGACTTTGCCGCAGAGATCGGGGCGGTTGCCCACTACATCTTCTTTCTGATCCCCGTGGGACGTGGCGTGTACATCAAAGAGACCTCGCTTGCGGTGCGCGAGAACGAGGAGCTGCTGCGGGCCATCATGACCAAGCAGGCCGAGGTATCCATAGACGTGAAGCCCACCTGCGCGCCGCAGTTCACCCGGGTTGCCAAGCAGTTGGGCATTGAGACGCGCTTCAGTCGCGGCTGCCTGGCGGGGCTGACCTATTGCGTCATTGGATCCGAGGGCATTGTGCGCCCCTGCGCGTACATGACCGAGGAGGCGGGCGACGTGCGTGTGACGCCCTTTGATGTGATCTGGCAGAACAGCGCGGTGTTTCAGACCCTGCGCACGCAGGCGTACAGCGGCGCCTGCGGTACCTGCGACTATAAGGATGGTTGCGGCGGCTGTAGGGCGCGCGCGGCTTACTACCATGAAGGCGACATCATGGCGCAGGACGACTACTGCGCGCATGGGCAGCAGCTGGAGTTGGAATCGGAAGGAAACTAGACCATGTTCTATCGTAAAGGAATGATCTCCCGTCTTGTTGCGTGCGCGCTGTGCGTGTGCCTTGCTGCCACCCTGGTGGTGGGCTGCAAGACGGAGGAACCCGCCAAGGAGACACCGGGGCAGACAACCGGAGAGGCGACCGGAGAGGCCACAGGGCAGGCCACCGGGCAGGCCGCCGAGGCAACCGCCTGCACCTTCACCGACGACCTGGGCTATGAGGTCACGGTGGACAATCCCCAGCGCGTGGTGGCCTGTATGGGCAGCTTTGCCAACATCTGGGAGCTGGCTGGCGGTACGCTTATTGGGGCGACCAGCGACGCTTTTGAGGACTACGGCCTTACCGGCGCGGATATCGCCGAGGTGGGCTATTTTGCCGACCCAAGCCTGGAGCTCATCATCGCCCTGGAGCCCGACCTTGTCATCATGAGCGGTCTGTCGACCGGCAAGGATGCCTCGGCAAGCCAGGTGGGTCTGCGCGACGCACTCAAAAGCTCCAACATAGAGGTCGCCTACTTCAACGTGACCAACTTTGAGGACTACCTGCGGATGCTGCGCGTCTGCTGCGACATCACCGGCCGCGACGACCGGTACGAGCAAAACGGCATTGCGGTCCAGCAGCAGATAGACACCGTCAAAACCAAGGCCGCCACGTACAACTCAAAGCCCACGGTGCTGCTCATGACCACCTATTCGGGGGGGACGCGGGTGCAGGACTCCTCAACCATGACGGGCACCATGCTGGCTGAGCTGGGCGTGATAAACCTCGCCGATGAGCACGCAAGCCTGCTGCGGGATTTCAGCCTTGAGTCGATCATCGAGCTGAACCCCGACTTCATATTGGTGGTCCCCATGGGCAACGACGACGCCGCCGCCCTGAAGAACCTGGAGGAGGCCACCGCGGCCAACCCCGCCTGGGCCACCCTGGACGCGGTGCGAAACGGGCGCTACATCACGCTTGACAAGAAACTGTTCCTCTACAAGCCAAACGCGAACTGGGGCCAGAGCTACCAGACGCTTTCAGACATATTGTATGATTAGATTCTTAACGATAAGGGCGCAGGGGTGCAGTCCGGCAGTGGTAACCGTGTGACAAGTGGGGGTCTATGAAGCCTCTGAGGGCTAGACGCACCAAGGCTATAGCGATAACGGCGACCGTCACATTCCTTGTGCTGGCCACAGTTGTCGCTTTCTTTGTGGGGTCGAGCTCTGTGGGCCTGCCGGAGTTCTGGGCGCTCATCACCGGCCACCCCTTAAGCGACAGCGCCAAGAGCATACTGCTCAACGTGCGGCTTCCGCGGGTATTGGCCGCGCTTCTGGCCGGAGCCGCGCTCGCCATGGCCGGCGCGCTCATCCAGGCGGTGCTCGACAACCCGCTGGCCTGCCCCAACATCATAGGCATCAACGCCGGCGCCGGCTTTGCCGTGCTTTTGGTGAGCGCCTTTGTGCCCGGCCTGTTCGCCCTGCAGCCGCTTGCCGCCTTTGCCGGCGCCCTGGTCACCGCCGTCATCATCTTCTTCATCTCGCTGGGCATGGGAGCCTCCCGCCTGACGGTGGTGTTGGCAGGTATCGCGTTATCCAGCATCTTCGCGGCGGGGATGAACACCATACTTATCGTCAACCCTGACGCTTACATAGGGGCATCACGCTTCTTGGTAGGCGGCCTGTCCGGCGTGCTGATGACTAACCTCATCTGGCCAGCGCCCTATATCATCATCGGTCTGGTAGTGGCGGTGCTGGTGGCGAACAAGCTCAACATCATGTCGCTGGGCGACGCGACGGCGCACTCCCTGGGCATGAACGTGGGGCGTTGGCGCATGTCGCTTCTGGGGCTGGCTGCGCTTCTGGCTGGCTGTGCCGTGAGCTTTGCGGGCCTGCTTGGCTTTGTGGGGTTGATAGTGCCGCACCTCATCCGCTTTCTGGTGGGGCACGATAACCGCGTAGTCCTACCCCTGAGCGCGACCTTTGGCGCGGCCTTTGTGGTCTTCTGCGACCTGTTGGCGCGGACGGCTTTTGCACCCTATGAGATCCCCGTGGGCATACTCATGGCCTTTATCGGTGGCCCCTTCTTTGTCTACCTGATAATCAAGAACAGGAAGCACGGCGATGCGTAAGACAGATGCGACAAAGGGGACGGAGCGTTTTGCGGATGTGACAAAGGGGACGGTCCCTTTTGTCACATCTTCAGAAGACATGACAAAAGGGACCGTCCCCTTTGTCACATCAGGGACCGTCCCCTTTGTCACATCCGCCGCCGCCCGCCCTGTTGCATCCACCCCTGCCAGGGGCGTATCGCCGCAGGCCATCAGCGTGAAGGACCTCAGCTATACCTACACCAAGAAGCCCTTCATCGAGGGCCTGAGCCTTGACATCGCTCGAGGCGAGATAACCAGCATCGTGGGGCCCAACGGCTGCGGCAAGTCGACCCTGCTCAAGCTCATCGACGGGATCATCGAGCCACACGGTGGCGAGGTGCTCATCGACGGCAAACCCAGCCTGGGGATGAAGGGCAGGCAGCGGGCGCGGCATCTGGCCCTGCTCGCACAGGGCGCCCGGCCTCCCGCCATGAGCGTCGAGGCGCTGGTAGCCTGCGGCCGCTATCCCTACCACAGCCAGATGCGCTCGCATCTTGACGCTGAGGACAAGCGGCAGATCGAGGAGGCGATGCTGTTGGCGGGCATCGAGGAGTTCCGCAACCACGACGTACGTCGCCTCTCCGGCGGGGAACGGCAGCGCGCCTTCATCGCCATGACGCTCGCCCAGGACACTGATATCATCGCGCTCGACGAGCCCACCACCTACCTCGACGTGCGCGCCTGCCACGACATCATGCAGCTGATCACCGAGCTCAACCGCATCTCCGGCAAGACCATCCTCATGGTCATCCACGACCTCGACCTGGCCCTGCGCTACTCCGACGCGATGGTGGTCATGAAGAAAGGCCGCTGCATCTGCGCCGGCAGCGTGGAGGAGGTCTTCGACTCCGGCGCCATCGAGCAGGCCTTCCACATAGAGGTCTGTCGCGTCCCCTCCAAGGACCGCACCGCCTACACGCTCTTCCCTCTGGACTGACGGGCAATTCCCAGCACTTCATCCAGCGTATCCTCTATACTGGTACGGACAGTGGGGGTGTCATCGTCCCCCTTGTACCGCAATAGACAGATTCCGTCAGGGGAGGAACTTTGCATCGGATACTGGTACTGGGCCATAAGAATCCAGACAACGACTCGATCAGCAGCGCCGTCGCCTACGCTTATCTCAAAGGGCAGCTCAATCCCGAGCAAGCCTATGAGGCGGTGCGGCTCGGCCCGCTGCCCCATGAGACGCGCTGGGTGTTCGATCGATACGGCGTTCAGCCACCCGCGGTCATACCGCACCTCTTCAGCCGCGTCAGCGACGTCATGACCAGCCCGGTCATCAGCGTCCCCATAGACGCCAGCCTGCTGGATGCGGGGCTCCGCATGCGCGATAGCAAGATCAGGGCCCTGGTGGTCACCGAGCTGGATGGCACCTACCACGGCCTGTTCACCACCCGCATGCTCGCGGAGATCTTCATCTCGGAGCTCGACAGCGAACGCACACGCCAGGACACACTCGCAGACAGCGTAGAGGGTCATCTGGACCGGCGCGCGCTCACCCTCAAGCCCGAGGCGCTCCTCAAAGACGTCATCGACGACGTCCTCTCCGCGTCCCTGCGCGAGGCAGTGGTCCTTGACGATGAGAACAGGTGCATCGGCATCATCACCCGCTCAAACCTGGCACGTCCACCCCGCCGCCGCGTCATCCTGGTCGACCACAACGAGGTCGCCCAGAGCGCTCCGGGGATCCTGGATGCCGACGTGCTGGAGATAGTCGACCATCACCGCATCGGTGATGTCCAGACAAACTCGCCCATCCAGTTCCTCAACCTGCCCGTAGGTTCAACAGCTACCATAGTCACGCTTCAGTTCCAGCGCCATAAGGTGGAGATACCCCGGGGCATCGCCGCTGCGCTGCTCTCAGCCGTCATGACCGACACGGTGCTGCTCAAGTCGCCCACCTGCACACCCATCGACCACCAGGTCGCAGCCTATCTGGGCGAACTCGTAGGAGTGGACGCCCTGCAATTCGGCATCGAGCTCTTTGGGAGCCGCGATGCGGCGAGTCCGCCGACCATCGAGGCGATCACGGGCACTGACGCCAAGGAGTTCGAGGTTGCCGATAAGACCGTGCTCATCGCGCAATATGAGACCGTCTCACTTGCGAGCATCCTCAAGCACGAGACTGAGCTCATATCCCACTTGGAGAAGAAGGTGGCCGAGCGCGGCTATGAATTCGCCTTGCTGCTGGTCACCGACGTCATCGCGGAGGGCTCGCAGCTTCTGCTTGCAGGGAACCCCCGGGTGGTCGAGCGCGCCTTTGACATAAGTTTCGCCGAGGGCAGTGTTTGGATGCCAGGCATCCTCTCCCGCAAGAAGCAGGTTGCCCCCCGCGTCCTCGAACACGCCTGATAATAAGAAACTACTGCAATCTGCTGTCACCCCGGGCTTCATGACAAAGGGCATCATGACAAAGGGCATCATGACAAAAGGGACCGTCCCCTTTGTCATATTGCCACCCCGGACTTCATATGACAAAAGGGACCGTCCCCTTTGTCATATGTCATGAAGCCCTTTGTCATACACACATGCCACCTTGGCAGCAGGCTACAACCACGGCGCCGGAAGGGACTTGGGTCTGGGATGGTTGCCGGCGCCGTTTGAGGGACTCAGGCTTATCGTTATCTGCTTAATGGTATAAGATAATACGCTGCAAATTTTACCTGTAGAAAAGGGAGCACATCATCATGAGCAAGTCCATAGAGACCATCTGTGTGCAGGGCGGGTACCAGCCAAAAAACGGCGAGCCGCGCCAGGTGCCCATCATCCAGAGCACCACATTCAAGTACGATACCAGCGAGTTCATGGGCAAGCTCTTCGACTTGGAGGAGGCGGGCTATTTCTACACGCGGCTGCAGAACCCCACCAATGACAACGTCGCCGCGAAGATCTGCGAGCTGGAGGGCGGCTCAGCGGCCATGCTCACCTCGTCGGGACAGGCGGCGAGCTTCTTCTCTGTGTTCAACATCGCGGGGGTTGGCGACCATATAGTCGCGTCCTCTGAGCTGTATGGCGGCACCTACAACCTGTTCGCCGTCACCATGAAGCGCATGGGCATCGAGTTCACGTTCTTACCGTCTGACTGCTCGGACGCAGAGCTTGAGGCGGCATTTGAGCCTAACACCAAGGCGGTCTTTGGCGAGACCATCGCCAACCCGGCGCTGACCGTCTTTGACATCGAGCGTTGGGCGCAGGCAGCGCACGCGCATGGCGTGCCGCTGATCATCGACAACACCTTCCCCACGCCGGTCAACTGCCGTCCCATCGAGTGGGGCGCCGACATTGTGGTGCACTCGACCACCAAGTACATGGACGGCCACGGCTCTGCTGTGGGCGGCTGCATTGTGGACGCGGGGCGGTTTGACTGGAACGCCCATGCGGATAGGTTCCCCGGCCTCACCACGCCGGATGAGAGCTACCACGGCGTTGTCTATACCGAGCGTTTTGGGCTGGAGGGCGCCTTCATCACCAAGGCAACGGCGCAGCTCATGCGCGATTTTGGCTCCACGCAGTCACCGCAGAACGCCTTTTTGTTGAACCTGGGGCTGGAGAGCCTGCACCTGCGCATGAAGCAGCACTGCATCAACGGGCTGGCTGTTGCCGAGTACCTCAGCGCTCACCCCAAGGTGGTGCAGGTGAAATACTGCGACTTGCCTGGCGACCCTTACCATGAGCTGGCGTTGAAGTACCTGCCAGGTGGTTCCTGCGGCGTGGTGAGCTTCAGGGTGGCTGGCGGGCGCGCGGGCGCCGAGCAGTTCATGAAGAGCCTTAAGCTGGGGCAGATCGCCACCCATGTGGCCGACGCACGCACCTGCGTCCTGCATCCTGCGAACGCCACGCATCGCCAGATGAGCGACGAGGAGCTGACGGCAGCCGGCATCGAGCCGGATATGATCCGCCTTTCCTGCGGCATAGAGGCTACGGCCGACCTGCTCGCCGACGTCAAGCAGGCGCTAGAGGCCGTCTAGAATACGGGTAACCATAGGCTGCTTTCCTAGCCAGCCCCAATAAAAAGGCAGCGCCAGAGACGGCTTTCAGTCTGTCAGTGTTACGTCAATTATCACACAACAGCCTGACTAGCTGAGGCTATTTCGCGTATACTTGTCACAGAGGAGCTGTTGCTATCGCTTGAAGCTCAGAAGTTGCAGCTCTGTGAGGCATATTGGGCGTCTGAACGAGGTCAGGAAGAGGAGTCTGTGCCGCAGGAAGTATCGAACAGGATTCTCACCATCCCCAATCTTCTTTCTGTGATCCGGTTGCTGTTGCTCCCGGTCTTCTTTGTGCTGCTGGTCAGATACGAGAACAACTTCCTGGCTTTCATCATCCTGTTGGCTGCGTCGCTGACCGACGCCGTCGACGGCTTCATTGCCCGCATCACCAACTCCGTTTCCCGGTTGGGACAGTGGCTCGACCCCTTGGTCGATAGGGTATTCATCGGGTTCAGCATCGTTGCCATCTTCCTGGTTGGGCGCATGCCGCTGTGGATACTGGTACTCCTCTTCGCGCGCGATGCCTGCATGCTTGCCCTGACCATCTACCAGAAGAGGAGATTCAACAGGGGCTTCAAGGTCATCTTCTTAGGCAAGCTCACCACAGCCATCCTCATGGTAGGCTTCTGTTCGCTGGTCCTGCTCTGGCCGATGTTACCTGGCTTAGGTCTTGTCGAACTGCGTTTTCTACCCGGCTGGGGAGCTGCCCAGGCGCCGGGTGGCCTGTGGCTGCTCTACGCAGGAGTGATCCTGTCGATAATAACCGCAGGTATCTACCTGCGTCAGGGAGTGCGTCCCAACACAGACGACGGCCTCGCCATGGCGCTCAAGGCGCAAAAGGGTCAGAAGGAGAAGCTCGGCTATTCCACCCTACCTACTGCAGCGTCCACCTCGGAGAGGCGTTCTGGCCCCTACAAGGAACCAAAGCGTGGTAGAGGGGAAAAGACACGGTGAGCCCCCAGAACCCTCCCCCACGTAGACGGCCTGGAACAAGCACGTCGCGCTCAGGCTCGTCACCTGCCGCCAGGAGTACTGGCGCAAGGAACCCCAGCCCAGGCACAGGCAGTAGCAGGCCCTCCGGCAAGACGCCGCAGAGTGGCAGGAGCCAAGTCCCCAGGGAGGGTGGCAGGAGCTCGGCTCCCAGGGACAACGCCATCAGGGCCAGGAAGGCGCGCCCCGACGCAGGGACCAAGGGGATCAAGACCGGTCCTTCTCGTCAGAAGGTATTCTCCCCAAGACGTTTCACGATAAAGCAGATAGCGCTTGGTGTGCTCATCCTCATTGTTGCCATTGCGGTGTTAGGGCTGGTTGTCGATATCGCCAAGTACTCCGGCAAGGTCCATAAGGGAGTCACGATGCAGGGCGTGGACCTTGGCGGGCTGACCAAATGGGAAGCCGAGGTGCTGTTAGAGGTGCGTATGAGTGAGCTGCTCTCGGATGAGCCCGTCTTCCTGTTTGGGAACGAGGACTTGGCAAAGGCGGGGGCGAACGAGCAGACCATCGAGCTGTATCATCCTGGCGGCGTGTACCAGAGCAGTCAGGATTTTGGGGATTCCCAGTCCTGGCGGATCACCGACATCACCGTTGGGGCCAAGGTGGATGCCGGCAAGCTTGCCGAGGAGGCCTTTAGGGTTGGGAAGGGGTTCGACCTGCCGGGGCGCCTGAAGGCGGCTTTTGGTGGCGTCGAGTTGTCCGCTGAAGTGCAGTATGACCAGAGTTTCCTAGAGGGGCTTGAGCTGTTGTTGGGCGATTCTCTTGGCCAGAGTATGCAGAATGCCGATATCCGCTTTGAAGAGGGGCAGTTTGTTGTTGTCCCCAGCGTGGAGGGGACAGGCGTTGACAACGAGGCCTTTGTCGACCTTCTTGAGCAGGCTTTCCTGAGTACCGGCAACAGGCGCGCAGTGGTCATCCCGATGAGCATGGTGCCGGTGGACATAGACGATGAAATGGCGGCCGAGGTGGCGCTTCTGGCGCAGCAGGCCATTGAGCGGCCGGTTGCGCTTGTCTACAGCAATGAGGATTCCTGGAACCTTGATTCGAACACGCTTGGCTCGTGGGTCAGGACCACCGTTGAAGGCGTGGGCGAGGGCGAAGGCGCTGGCACGGGCGGAGGCGTGGGCACGGGCGGAGGCGCCAGCGGAGCCGGCGCTGCCAAGGGTGAAGGCAAAGGCGAAGGCAAGGGCGAAGATGGAAGCTCAAGCATAAGGCTTGTGGCCTTTGTGTCGGAAAGCCTGCTGGAAGCGGGCATCCATGACATCATAGGCGACCGCGACCCCGGCGGCGTTCGCCCTCAGAATGCGCGCTTCGAGCTTGTGGACGACAAGCTGACCATTGTCCCAAGCATCAACGGCACCGGCATCAACTACGCGCAGGTGACCGTCGACCTCAACGCCATCCTCTTTCCCACGGGCGAGCCTGTCAAGGATCGCAGGGTGCAGCTCAGCGTCACAGAGCTTGAGCCGACACTTACCACCGCAGGGCTCGAGGAGATGGGTATCACCGATATGCTCGCCTCCTATACCACCGATTACCTGTACGTCTCAGACGCAAAGATAACCAATATCCACCTTGTCTCAGACCTGATCAACTATTCGTTGATCGAGCCGGGCGGCATCTGGTCCTTCAATGACACCGCCGGTGAATGCAATGCGGAGCGGGGCTTCCAGGAGGCGACGGCCATTGTAGAGGGCGAGTATGTCGACGAGATAGGCGGCGGTATCTGCCAGGTTGCGACCACCGTGTTCAACGCTGCCCTTGAATCCGGCGTGCCCATTGTGGAGCGGGTGCAACACGGGTTCTACATGATAAGCTACCCGGCGGGGCGCGATTCCACCATCTCCTGGCGCTGGCCGGACCTCAAGTTCGAGAACGATACCGGTCAGTGGCTGCTTTTGACCATGAGTTACACCGACAGCTCGGTGACCTGTACCTTGTGGGGTACTGACCCAGGATACCGGGTGGAGTTCGAGGACACCGGGTTCTATGACCGTACGGATTTTGAGACCAAGAAGGTGGATAACCCAGAGATGTATAAAGGTGAGGAGCGGACCAAGCAGGAAGGCGTCCGCGGCCGGAGCATAGTGGTGACCAGGTACGTTTATAATAAGGAGGGCGAGCTCATCCACAAGACCGACTTCAGGTCTGTGTATGACCCCGAGCCTGAGATCATCGAGGTCGGGACAAAGGAGCCAGTCAGGCCCTAGGGTAGTTAGGCTCAGGCCCCAGGCCCCAGGCCCCAAGGCCCCAAGGCCCCAGGCCCCAGGCCCTAGGGTAGTTAGGTTCAGGCCCCAGGCCTCAGGGTGGCAGACACCCCATGCAAGCTACAAGGAAGGAACGCAGAAGGTGGCAGATTCAACCGGTAGGGTACTTGGGCCGGAGAAGTACTTCCAACCAGACATAGAGATGATGGACCGCGGTGAGTTAGAGGCCCTGCAGCTTGTGCGGCTGCAGTCCACGGTTACCCACTGCTATGAGAGCATACCCTTCTATCGGCGGGCCTTTGACGAGAAGGGCATCAAGCCCTCTGACGTAACCAGCCTTGCCGACTTGCAGAAACTGCCCTTCACCCTCAAACAGGACCTGCGGGATGCCTACCCCTTTGACCTCTTCGCCTACCCTGTTGACGATGCGCGTGTGCAGCGCCTGCACGCCTCGTCAGGCACCACCGGCAACGCGACGGTGGTGGGCTACACGCAAAAGGACATAGAGAACTGGGGCGACACCTTCGCCCGCACCATAGCCATGGTGGGCGGCGACGAGCACTCGCTTTTGCAGGTGTCCTACGGTTACGGCCTGTTCACCGGCGGCCTGGGAGCGCATGAGGGCGGTATCCGCATGCGCGCGACCATCCTGCCCATGAGCAGCGGCAACACCCGGCGCCAGGTGCAGATGATGCGCGACTTTGGCGTGGATATACTCGCCTGCACGCCCTCCTATGCGCTGCTCATTGCCGACACGGCCATCGAGATGGGCTTCAACCCCGCTGAGGACTTCAAGATATCGGGGGCGATCTGTGGCGCAGAGCCCTGCTCAGAGGGCATGCGCCGCGAGATAGAGGCAAAGCTCGGTGTGAAGGTGGTGGACATCTACGGGCTGTCCGAGGTCATGGGCCCCGGGGTCTCCTGCGAGTGCCGCCACCAAAACGGCCTGCATGTGGCTGAGGACCACTTCATCATGGAGATACTGGATCCCAACACCCTCCAGCCGGTGCCCGAGGGGGAGTACGGCGAGGTGGCCTTCACCACGCTCACCAAGGAATGCTCGCCGCTGATCCGCTACCGCACCCGCGACATCAGCCGCATCCTGCCGGGCGCGTGCGCCTGCGGCCGTACGCTTCGGCGCATGGACCGCATCCAAGGCCGCACGGACGACATGCTCATCATCCGCGGCGTCAATGTGTTCCCCAGCCAGTTCCAGGAGGTGCTCGCCAGCTTCAGCGAAGTCACCTCCTACTACCAGATAGTGCTGACCAGCAAGGGGCCGCTTGACCGCATGACGCTCAAGGTGGAGACCGTACCGGACTTCGACTTTGACGAGATCCGCAAGATCGAGGACCTGCAGCGCCGCATCAGCGCCGAGCTGAGAAGCAACCTGCAGGTGAGCGTCGAGGTCAAGGTGGTCGAGCCCAAGTCCATCGAACGCAGCGAAGGCAAGGCGCGCCGCGTCATCGACAACCGTGACAACAAGGGAGGGGAGCGCTGATGATCGACCAGATAACCGTTTTCCTTGAGAACGATAAGGGCCGGCTCGCTGCGCTCTGTCGCACCCTGGGTGACGCCGGCATATCCATGCACGCCCTGACCGTGGCCGACACCGCCAGCTTTGGCGTGGCCCGCATCATCGCCGACACGCCCCGCGAGGCCTATGCAGTCCTCAACGAGAAGGGCTTTCGCGCTTCGCTGACCAAGGTGTTCGCGGTGGAGGTCTCTGATGACGCGGGTGGCCTTGCCGCCCTGCTGGAGGCCTTGGACGCTGCGGGCATCAACGTTGAGTACGCCTACTGCTTTGCCTCAGGCGCCGGCCACGCCGTAGACATCCTGCGCGTCGACGCGCATGAGGAAGCCGAGGCGGTCATCATCGCAGCGGGCTTCCGCGTGATGGAGCCACGTGAGCTGTATGCATAAGCCGAGGCCTTCGCGCGGGCGCGGGGTGAGCCCCGTCCTTCTCCGTATATCACTTGCCCTTGTACTGGTGGCGGGGAGCCTCTTTGCGGCTCCTGTCACCGCGCTTGCCGACATCCGGCCTGAGGACACGGTCAGCGGAAGGACCATCAGCGAGGCCTACCAGGACCGGCCGACGAGCTCAGCCTATATCTCGGTGCCCGATGCGCCCGACATAGAGGCTGATTACGCGGCGCTTTGCGCGAAGGACGGCACCATCCTGTGGGAGCGCAACGCGGATGTGAGTGTGCCCATGGCATCGACCACCAAGATCATGACCGCGCTGGTCGCGCTGGAGAACTCGAGTCCCGACACCCCCATGTACGTGACTTATGGGGCGGCCTATACCGAGGGTTCCTCGTCGCATCTGCTACAGGGCGACAGGCTGACGCTGCGGGAGCTGCTCTTGTGCATGATGGTGCCCTCGGGCAACGACGCCGCCGTGGCGATCGCCGAGAATGTGGGCGGCACGGAGTTCGGCTTTGTGAAGATGATGAACGAGAAGGCCGAGGCGCTGGGCATGACCGGGACGCAGTACTCCAACGCCTCCGGCATTGAGGATGACGGCAACTACACAACGGCCCGGGATTATCTGACCCTGACGCGCGTTGCCATGGAGAACGAGATCTTCCGCGAGGTTGTCACCCTGTCGACGGCCAGCCTTGAGATCGATGACCGCGAGGAGTATTTCTACTCGACCAACCAACTGCTGGATTCTATGCCAGGCGCGAACGGCGTGAAGACCGGCTTCACCGATGAGGCCGGCTATTGTCTGGTCGCAAGCGCCAAGCGCAACAGCTTTGAGTTCTATGCGGTTGTCTTCCACTGTGGCGATGAGTATCAGCGTTTTGATGACGCGCGGGTGTTGCTGGAATGGGGTTTTGCGCACTACCGTACCATCGAGCTGATCAATTCGACCATACCGGTCGCGAACCTCGCCTGCCCTAGTTGGATAGATAAGACGGTGTCCGTGGTCGCCGAACAGCCGGTCTCAACCGTCTTCTTTGATTACGACGGCCCGATCACCCAGGAAGTGAAGCTGATCGAGAGGGAAGGCTCCATCATGAAGGGTGATGTGGTGGGTTCCATCATCTGGACGCAGAACCGGGAGGTCATCTCCCATGTGAATCTGGTGGCAACTGAGAACGTGCCCGAGCCCAGTTGGTGGGAAGGCGTGAAGATCAGCTGGCAACGATTCTGGGGAGGCTTCTCTGGGACTCCCCGGCAGGCGACCTCGACCACCTCGCTGCCGCCGACCCTGGAATTTGAGATCGCTCAGGTGGGTGGGTAGTAGACGGTACCGTCCCTTCTGTCCCACCGCAACACGGGACAAGGGGCAGCGGTGCCCCTTGTCCCACTGCCCCTTGTCCCAGTTGGCGCCGTGCCAGCTTCTGGACATCGCCTGTCAGTTTTAATCGCGATATGCCAGCTTCTGGGCCAGGGAGATGAACTCCGTGCGGTACGGGTCGGACTTCTCGCCCGCCTGCGCACGCTCTATTGCCCCCTGCAGGGTTGCGGTACCCACGTAATCGCTTTGGGAGACCACCATGCAGAACTCGATGACCGCCGAGGCGAAGATCCAGTCCTCGTTGGGTTCGCTGACATAGGCAGCCTTGCCTACTGCGCGCTCCCTGAGCTTTGACTCAGTAGCTCCAGGGTCCTTGTAGCGTAGCGCCAGGGTGAGCCACTCGCCGTTCTCGACACCTGCACCGTTGCCTGCTCCGACACCTTCGCCTGAACCCACGCCAGCGCCCTGCCCCTGGTACTTCAACGGCGCTCCGCCGATCTCAAAGGCGGAATCAGCCATGACTATCTCATAGGCGACGATTACCTGGTGTCCGGCCCCTACCTCAGCAGCATCCACCTTATCGTTGGTGAAATCCTCATGGCTCATCAGACGGCTCTCATAACCTATCAGACGATAGCCCTTGATGTAGGCAGGGTTGAACTCGACCTCTACCTTCACATCATCGGCAACGCTGAACAGGGTAGCGCTCAAATCCTCGCCAAAGACCTTGATGGCCTCTTCGATACAGTCGATGTAATAATAGGTGCCGTTGCCATACTGTGCGACGGTCTTCATCTTGTTGTCCTTGTAATTGCCTGTACCAAAGCCAAGCACAGAAAGGTAGATGCCGCTGGCGCGCTTCTCGCTTACAAAATCATGCAGCTCGCTTTCGCTGCTGATGCCCACATTCAGATCACCGTCAGAAGCCAGGATGATTCGGTTGTTGCCGCCCTCGATGTAGTACTTCCCAGCAATATCGTAGGCACGCGTCAGCCCCTTTGCGCCGGCGGTTGAGCCACCTGACTGCAAACCCTCAAGGGCTTTGAGTATCGTTTTCTTCTCACTGGCATAAACCCCTTCCAGCACCACGCGGTCTGAGCCGGCATAGGTGACAATCGAGACCCGGTCATTGGGGTTCAGCTGGTCGACCAGATAGGAGAAGCTTTCCTTGAGCAGAGGGAGCTTGTCCGCACTGTTCATGGAACCCGAGACATCGATGAGGAAGACCAGGTTCGACCCCAGTTCCGCGTTGACACCGGCAGCTGCAGTAGCAGTCTCAAAATCCTGGGCCTGCAAGCCGACGATCATCAAGCGCGTATCCTTGTTCCAGGGGCAGTCAGCGATCTGCACGCTGATGGCAAAGGCATCACCGTCACTGGGCTTTACAAAGTCATAGTTGAAATAGTTGAGGAACTCCTCGGTCCTTATGGCCCCCGAGGGGATGCTCTTCAGGTCATAACCGCTGTTGATCATGCGTCGCAGGTTCGCGTAGCTTGCGGTATCCACACTTGACGAGAAGGTCGAGGTGGGGTTGGTGGCCACGCTGAGGAAGCCGTTCTCGGTAAGCGCTGAGTACTCCTCGGTATTGAAATCCCCCCACAGCTCATAGCTTTCGCTGAATTCGCCCTCATACAGTGAAGAAGGCGGAAGGGCTGTGTTGCCAGAGGTAGGCACAGTGGCCGTGCTGTCAGGTGGTCGCCCGGTGGCTGCTTCCTCTGCAACATCGACCTTTGGCGCGCACCCCCAACACGACAGTGCCAAGACAGCAGCCAGCGCCACGCTCAATACTATGGTCAGTCTTCTTTTCATGATTCCTCCCTCACTCCAGTTAACGGCGTGTCGGTTCCTCCTTGTGGATCCGTCAACAGTAATACGACCCAGTGCGCCGAATTGTCGGCACGGTTTTATCATGAGAAAGGAGGGAGAGTCATTGAGTCGAGCCGACGGCACGCTGGAACAGACCATAGGGGGTACGACAGCTGTCAGCGCCGATGAAATGCATTGCAGGAAGTATGACGCACCGCTTATACTGAAAATGGTACTTATTGTTATCAATTTGGTGCCAGAATCAATGATCTACTTTTTCAGAGCAGTCAGTCCAAGAAGCAATACTCAGGTTGAGTATCAGGATAATGACCCATACAGAAGAGGAAAAAGGAGGGATCAGCGTGAAAAAAATCCTAATCGACGATGAAAGATGCATGGCGTGCCATTCCTGCGAGATTGCGTGTTGCGTGGCGCATTCCAGCTCGCGGACGCTGTACGGCGCTCTGGCGGAGCCGGATCTGCAGCTCAGCGGGGTGCATGTCGAGGTGGGCGGGAGCGGCAGGGGCTTTCCCCTGGGGTGCCGCCACTGTCAGGATGCGCAATGCGTCAGGGCCTGCGTGACCAAGGCGTTGAGCCTGAACCCGGACGGCGTGGTACTTTACGATAAGAACCGCTGCATAGGGTGCTCGATGTGCTTCATCGCCTGCCCCTTTGGGGCCATCGAGGAGGGCAGGCTCAGGGCTGGGACCTACAGTATCAGCAAATGCGACCTGTGCGTGGCGCCTGGGGATGACCCAGCCTGCGTGCAGGCCTGTCCTACCAAGGCCCTGGTGTTTGAGGACCCCGACACCTACAGCAAGGGCAAGCGCGTGAAATACCTGGTCGAAATGGCAGCTGTGCCAGAGGCGACCGTGGCCTGAGGCCCCTACAACGACACACCGCGAAAAACCGCGACACCACTTAAAAGGAGGAAACATCCATGTGTGATACAAATCAAGGTTCTCATACCCACGCCCATCAACACTACTGCCAGCAGACCATAGACCCCGCGGCAGCCGAGATGCTGGAGAAGGCCAACCGCGAGCATATCGAGACCACCTGGGACCGTTTTGAGCAGCAGAAGCCGCAGTGCGGCTTTGGTGACCTGGGCATCTGCTGTCGCAACTGCCTGCAGGGCCCCTGCCGGATCAATCCCTTTGGCGAGCCCCGTGAAGGTATCTGCGGCGCGGACGCCGACCTTATCGTCGCCCGTAACCTTTTGCGCACCACGGTGGGCGGCGCGGCCTCCCACGCTGACCACGCGTATTCTGCCATCCACTGCCTCAAGGCGGCGGCTGAGGGCACGGCGCCCTATGAGATCAGGGGTGCGGACAAGATAGGGCCCGTGGCGGCCAAGCTGGGCATCTCAACTGAGGGCAAGTCCACCGATGAGCTGGCGCTGGAGATCGCCAACGCCGCCCTGGCTGACTTTGGCAACCAGACGGATGAGCCCATGAAATGGCTGACGGCTACCGCCTCACCCGCGCTGGTGGAGACCTGGGGCAAGCTGGGCGTGCTGCCCAAGAACCCGGACCGCGAGATCCGCACGGCCATGCACCAGACCTCCATGGGCGTGGACGGATCGCCGATCAACCTGCTGCTGTCCTGCGTCAAACTGGGCCTGGTGGATGGTTACGCCGGCCTGCAGATGGGCACGGACATCCAGGACATACTGTTTGGCATCCCGTACCCCGTCAAGACCGAGGCCAATCTGGGCGTCCTGAGCAACGACAAGGTCAATATTGTGGTACACGGGCATATGCCGGAGGTGTCCGAGAAGATTGTGGAGTGGGCACGCAAGTTGGAAGGCGAGGCCATAGCGGCCGGCGCCGCTGGCATCAATATAGCCGGCATCTGCTGCTCGGGCAACGAGGTGCTCATGCGCCAGGGCATACCGCTGGCCGGCAACTACCTGAGCCAGGAGCTGGCCATCATCACCGGGGCCGTGGAGCTCATGGTGGTCGACGTGCAGTGCTTCATGCCCTCCATCACCAAGGTCGCCGCCTGCTACCACACCAAGGTGGTCACCACCACGCCCATCGGGCAGCTGCCCGACGCGGAGTACCTGCCCTTCACCCCGCAAAACGCTGACGAGAAGGCACAGGAGGCCGTGCGTATGGCCATCGCCGCCTTTGCGAAGCGCGACGCTGCCAAGGTGCAGATACCCACGCACAAGTCGGAGGCCTGGGGCGGTTTCAGCCTGGAGACCATAGTCCAGGCACTGGCCGCGGTCAACGCGGAGGACCCGCTCAAGCCGCTGATCGACAACATAGTGGCCGGCAACGTGCTGGGCGCCGTGGGCTTTGCCGGCTGCAACAACGTGAAGGTGACGCAGGACCAGACCACCATCGAGATGGTCAAGGACCTGCTTGCGAACAACGTGCTCATAGTGGCGACGGGCTGCACGGCCCACGCCCTGGCCAAGTACGGCTTCCTCTCTCCGGAGGGCGCCAAGAAGTACGCCGGCGAGAAGCTCTTGGGCGTGCTGACCGCCGTAGGCGAGGCCGCGGGCCTGGGTGGGCCGCTGCCCCCCGTCCTGCACATGGGCAGCTGCGTGGACAACTCCCGCATCGGCGACCTTCTGGGTGCGCTGGCCGGCTATCTGGGTGTACAGATCAAGGATTTGCCCGTGGCCGCCTCTGCGCCAGAGCTACAGCACGAGAAGGCCGTGTCCATTGGCACCTGGGTGGTTGCGCTTGGCGTGTTGACCCACGTAGGCGTGGTGCCGCCCGTTTTGGGCAGCCCGCTGGTGTCGCAGGTGCTGACCAGCGACATAGAGGGCCTGACCGGTGGCAAGTTCCTGGTTGAGACCGACCCGCACGCGGCCGCGCAGGGCATACTCGACCACATCAACGCAAAGAGGAAGGCGCTGGGAATATGATCCTGGCGCAGGAGAAGCTCACTGAGCTGCTCCAGGCATACCCACCTGAAAGGCAGCACACGCTTGCTGTCTTTCAGGATATCCAAAAGGAGTGCGGCTACCTGCCCAAAGAGCACATAGTCGCGGCAGCGGACTATCTGAAGGTCCCCCTGTCGCAGGCCTATGCCATGGCCACCTTCTACCATACCTTCAGCCTGACACCGCGCGGCAAGCACGTCATCAAGGTCTGCGACGGCACGGCCTGCCATATCAAGGACTCCAAGGGCGTGCTCCAGTCGCTGGAACGTCTGTTAGGCGTGGGTCTGGGCGGCACCGACGCAGACGGCCTCTTCACCATAGAGACGGTCGCCTGCCTGGGCTGTTGCGCGTTGGCTCCCGCCATGCAGATAGGCGAGGAGTATTACGGCAACCTCACCGACGAGATAATCGCTGAGGTCATCGCCGACTATCGTCGCAGGGAAGCAGGGGAGGTGGTCGCATGAGCGCCAAGAGGACCATCCTTGTCTGCTGCGACACCGGCTGCATTGCCAGTGGCAGTAAGGCTGTTGTCACCGCGCTTAAAGAGCAGTTGGCGTTAGCCGCTGCTGCCGGCGTTGCGGGCGCTGCGGCCACGGATGCCACGGTGGAGCCCCTGGTCAAGCAGACCGGCTGCCACGGCTTCTGTGGCTACGGGCCGGTTGTGAAGGTCATGCCGGATGACATCTCCTACTACCGGGTCAAACCCAAGGATGCCGCAGCAATAATCGAGAGCCTGGGCGGCGAGCCCGTCGAGCGGCTCTTGTACCGCGATGATGCGGGGCAGCGAGTGACAGGAAGGGAAGAGAACCCGTTCTACTCGTCACAAAAGAAACTCGCACTGCGCAATGTGGGAGAGCTGGATCCCGAGCTGTTGGACGACGCGCTTTCGCGTGGCGTGTATGAATCGCTGAAGAAGGCCCTGACCATGACACCGGAGGAGATCATCTCCCAGGTGGAGCGCTCAGGCATACGCGGCAGGGGAGGCGCTGGGTTCCCTGCTGGCCGCAAGTGGCGCATTGCCGCCGGTTATAACAACAACCCCAAATACGTGATCTTAAACGGCGACGAGGGCGACCCTGGCGCCTTTATGGACCGCTCCATGCTGGAGGGTGACCCGCACAGCGTGTTGGAGGGTGTTGCCATCTGTGCCGTGGCCGTGGGGGCCACCGATGCCTACCTGTACATCCGCGACGAGTACACCACGGCGCTGCGCACCATGAAGCAGGCCATCCTGGATGCCGAGGCAGCTGGGATCCTGGGCGACTCTGTACTGGGCAGCGACAAGCAGCTGCGCGTGCAGGTGGTACGGGGCGGCGGCGCTTTTGTCTGCGGTGAGAGCTCGGCCATGATAGCCTCCATAGAAGGCGCGGTGGGCGAGCCACGGGCGAAGTACATCCGTTCAACCCAAGAGGGCCTCTGGGGACAGCCCACCGTTTTGAACAACGTGGAGACCTTCATCAACATCCCGCTGATCATAGCCAACGGCGGGGATTGGTACGCGCAGACCGGCACGGACAAGAGCAAGGGAACCAAGGTGTTCGCGCTGGTAGGCAAGATAAAGCGGAGCGGCTTGATAGAGGTTCCCATGGGTACCACGCTACGTGAGATCATCTTTGACATAGGCGGTGGGATACCGGGGAACCGGCGCTTCAAGGCCATACAGACAGGCGGCCCCTCGGGCGGCTGTTTGCCTGATTCGCTTTTGGACGTGCCCGTGGACTTCGACACGCTGCTTGAGTACGGCTCAATGATGGGCTCCGGCGGCATGATAGTGATGGACGAGCGCACCTGCATGGTGGAGACCGCCCGCTACTACGTGGAGTTCCTAGCCCGCGAATGCTGCGGGAAATGCGTGCCCTGTCGCGAGGGCCTGCGCTGGCTTTTGGACATACTGACCCGGATATGCGAGGGTGAAGGCGAGTTCGCGGACCTTGAGATACTGGAGGGCATCTGCGAGACCATGACCCTGGCCTCCCGGTGCGCCCTGGGCAAGACGGCGGCCAACCCCGTCATAACCACGCTGCGCTATTTCCACGATGAATACGAGGAGCACATCACACATAAGCGCTGTCCCGCAGGCGTCTGCAGGATGGGGGTGGCGCCATGACCGTGAACCTGATGATCGATGGGTTGGCCTGCGAGGCTGCTCCCGGCCAGCATGTTTTGGATGTCGCACGGCAAAACGGCGTAGAGATACCCACGCTCTGCCACCATGAGGCCCTGGCTGGCCAGGCCTGCTGTCGCCTCTGCGTGGTGGAGATAGAGGAGGCCTCCGGCTCACGGGATGTGGTGGTGAGTTGCACCTATCCGGCAAAGGAGGGCCTGAAGGTCTCAACAAATTCCGAGCAGGTCAGACGGCTGCGGCGCACGGTGCTGACCCTGCTTGCAGAGCGCGCGCCGCTGGCTGAGGGGGCGCTGCCCGCCTACTGCCAGGAGTACGGCGTTACCGGCTATGACCTGCGCTTCACGGTGGATAAGGACGAGAAGTGCATACTCTGTGGGCTCTGCACCAAGGCCTGCGCTGAGTTGGGCAACTCAGCGATAGAGACCACCCTGCGCGGTGTTGACAAGCAGGTTGCACCCCCGTTTGATGAGCCGCCGGCTGCCTGCATAGGCTGTGCCTCCTGCGCGGAGGTCTGCCCCACGGGGGCTATTGCCTGCGAGGACGCAGACGGCGTACGCACCATCTGGGAGAAGGAGTTCGAACTTTTGCGCTGCGAGGCATGCGGCAAACCCTTTGCCACCGCGGAGGAGCTGGCATGGCTCAAGGAAAGGCTGTTGGACACCGAGCTCAACCTGGCCTACTGCCCATCTTGCCGCGGAAAGATGAGCCTGAAGGACCTGACCTGAACAGCTTCTTAAGCGGGACAGGGGACAGATGCCTGTCCTCTGTCCCACATTCTCCCTTGTCACTATGACAAAAGGGACCGTCCCCTTTGTTCACATGCAGCACTGAGTCCCCTTTGTCACATGCTTTGACTTGTGACACAATGATTGCTCCTGCCATACCTTGCTGGCATTGACCGCGAAACGACCAAGGGAATGACAAACAAGACTCGATTCATCACCCGGGATTTCTGCCTGTTGTTCATTGCGAATCTGATCATCATCGCATTCTATTATCTTATGGTCACCATGACGGCGCGGTATGCTGTCCTCGCCTATGATGCCTCAAGCAGTATGGCCGGGTTGGCCGTGGCAGTGTTCATGGTCGGCGCGGTAGCCGGCCGCATCATCAGCGCCCGTTATTATCGTCAGCTTGGAATGAAGCGGACTGCTGTGATATCGCTGGTGGTGATGCTGGCAAGCGCGCTCCTCTATCTCCTCACCGGTATAGGGATAGGGCTACTCCTGATAGTCCGGTTGCTGCACGGGCTCTCCTTTGGTGTTGCGAACACGGTTGTCTCAGGCCTTGCGGTCTCAAGCCTTCCCAGGGAGCGCATGGGTGAGGGGACCGGCTATTTCATGCTCTCAACCACGCTGGGAACCGCGGTGGGCCCCTTGATGGCCCTCATGGTTGTGGGGGGATTCGACTTCAGTGTCCTCTTTTGGATAAATACGGGCTTGTCGGCAATAGCGCTTGTGGCAACGCTCTGTGTGGCCAGTGGGAAAGAGCGGCTCAGAGAGTATGCCTCCAGCGGCAAGCCCAATACTTCAAGTATCATTGATAAGAAGACCTGGAGATTCTCCTTCTTCGCGTTCATCTTCGCCACGGCCTATGCGTCCATCAACGCCTTCCTCAATAACTTTGCCGCCGAGCTTGACCTATCTGCCTACGCCCCCTTCGCCTTCCTGTTATTTGCCGTCCTGCTCCTGGCCTTGCGCCCCCTGGCGGGAAAGATCATCGATCGCTATGGCGAGAATATGGTGCTTATCCCCTCGCTGCTCATCATGATGGTGGGGTATCTCTTCTGCGCCTGCGTCCAGAACGCCGTCATGCTTATCTGCGTTGGGGTCTTCATGGCGGCAGGCATGGGCACCACCATGTCCTCCGGTCAGGCCGCTGCCACCAAGCGCGTGGAGCCGTCAGAAGCGACGCGCGCGATATCGACCTACTATCTCTTTGCTGATGCGGGCTCGGGCGTGAGTCCCTATTTCCTCGGCTTCATCATCACGGGCTACGGCTTCAGGGTGATGTACGTAGCAGCCGCAGTAATCGCCTTCATCGCGGTCGCCTATTACTACCTGGTTAATGTACGGAAAAAACAGGTGAAAGGCCAGTAGCAGAAAAGGAAAAAGGCCCGAAGGGCATGCATAGACTCAACAGAGTTAGTGCACGTGATACTAGCATGCTCAGGATTAACCACCACTACTAATATACCCCTTTTTACCTGAGAGTATAATAGCCGTTATAGAGGGTCGTCCATTGACAAGACTTCACCTGAAGGAGGAATAAAATGTGTTTTAGGCCAGCAGATATTGCCGAAAGTCTACGTTGTCCAGAATGCAATCAGGAGATCAACGCAGCAACGGGAGGTACCTTCCCTATGAATTGCCCTTGGTGTGAAACAAGCCTGGAAGAGGCTGTAAAAGCCTTCAGAGAAGCGAGCCCTGCTGTAACGCCACCTCCGAAGCCTAGTTTTCCAGGAGCCCCCGCTATTGGATCGGTACCGCCGCCGGCGCCGCCACGAACTCCCAAGCCCAACGCTATGCCTCCACAAGAAACACCGTAACAGTTGCGTTGTATAAGATAGGTAAGGCCAAAGAGTAGTGCTAAGGACTGAAGGGAGAGAGGATAACAGTGGAAAAGAGATATATTACCGAAGAGGAAGGTGTTGTTAAAGTAAGGACATGTGCTTGGTCTCCTCCTGGAGACCACCCAGTTGCATGCAGTATGTTCTTGCATGTTAAGGACGGAAAAGTAGTCAAGGTAGAAGGAGATCCAGATCATCCCATTACAAATGGCAGGCTTTGCCCCAGATGCCTGGCCCTTCCAGAGGCCTTGTATCATAAAGATAGAATCCTTCATCCTATGATCCGGGATCGCAAAGACCGCGGAAAGAACGCATGGAAGCAGGTGACATGGGAAGAAGCGCTCGATCTGATCGAGGAGAAGGTAAACTACATTAAGGAGAACTACGGAGCAGAAGCCTGTTTTACCATTCAGGGCACTGGCCGAGAAGTGATCCTTTATGCTCCAGCTTATGCTTCAGCGGTGCTAGGCACTCCGATTTTCACTACCGCCTTAAGTGGTGATTCTTGTTATGGACCACGCTGTGCTGTTGGCGATTATCAATTTGGAGCTGGTTATCCCGAGCTGGACTATGCAGCCTTTTTTCCGGATAGATATGACAATCCGCAATATGAAGTACCGAAATATATCCTGATATGGGGTAAGAACCCGATTTATTCAAGTGGTGACGGGTTCTTTGGACACGCAATCATTGATTTAATGAAGCGTGGGTCAAAGCTTATTGTTGTTGACCCTCGAGTAATATGGCTGGCAACAAGAGCTGATTACCACCTCCAGCTACGCCCAAGCACCGACGCAGCAGTTGCGCTGGGATTGCTCAATGTTGTGATAAGCGAGGATCTTTATGACCATGACTTCGTCGAGAACTGGTGTTTCGGATTCAAGGATTTAGCGAAGCGTGCGGCAGAGTATCCACCTGAGCGGGTAGAAGAAATCAGCTGGGTACCAAAAGAAACCCTGATTGCTGCAGCAAGGGCATTTGCTACCAACGCTCCTTCATCTGTGGCATGGGGGCTGGCTCTTGATATGCAAGCCAATGGGATACAGGCTGGCTATGCCATTATGAGCCTGGCTGCAATCTGTGGATATATTGATGTTCCCGGAGGTATTACGCTCACAATGCCTGCAAGTTTCATGGGAAAGTGGCGCTATGATACCTTTGGATTCCTCCCTGACGAGCTAAAAGGTAAGTATATCGATGACCCAAGCTATGGTGCTCATAATGCAGGCTCGCCTCAAGGGCACCAATCCCATCCAGACCTTATCGTAGAGATGCTTGAAACAGAAAAACCATGGAAGCTGCGGATGTTATGGATTCTTGGCGCTAACTTCCTATCTGCACAGGGAGCTATGCCAAGGCGTTTCTATGAAGCATATTCCAAGCTTGACTTTGTAGTGACACAAGATGTTTTCATGAATCCGACAGCTATGGCATTAGCAGATGTCATGCTTCCCCTGACGATGGTGGGAGAGCATGAAGGTATCGCGCTCCCGCACTTTGGGCGCAATACGCATCTTCTCGGCGCTATTAACAAAGCAGTTGATGAAGGTGACTGTAAATCGGATGTTGAGATAATGATCCTTGCGGGTAAACGTCTCAACCCCGACCTATGGCCCTGGGACACGCCGGCAGAGTTCTTCACCTCTCAAATCCAAACAAAATATGACTGGACCTTTGAGGATCTACAGAATGACGTCATCTATCAACAAGAGTATGTCTACAAGAAATACGAGAAGGGTCTGATGAGGCCAGATGGCAAACTGGGCTTTAATACTCCCACAGGTAAAGTAGAGTTGAAGTCCACTATTTATCCTGGTTGGGGAGAAGATGCGCTGCCATACTTCGAAGAACCACTGTATGGACCCAATTCATCCCCAATGGTAATGGAAGAGTTTCCTTTGATTCTCACAACGGGTGGTCGCAACATCACTTTCTTCCATAGTGAGCATCGTCAAATACCCTCTATGCGAGAGATCAACCCCTGGCCTAAGGTGACAATCCATCCGAAAACCGCAGCTAAGTATGGCATTCAGAACGGTGATTGGGTATGTATTGAAAACCCGATGGGCTCATTCATACAAAAAGCAAAGGTAGCGAAAGAAGTGGACCCAAGGGTGGTCCATGCTGAGCACGGCTGGTGGTTCCCTGAGCAGGATGCAGAAGTGCCGAATCTCTTTGGGGCATTCAAATCAAATCCGAATCTTTGTGTTCCTCAGAAGAAAATCGGAAAACTAGGGTATGGAGCGCCGTATAAGGGGATTGTCTGTAAGATTTATAAAGTCGACGGACTTGACGGTTGATAGGAGAGAGCAACGATGAGCGAATATGGAATGATCATCGATTATAAGTACTGTACAGGGTGTCATACTTGTGAGGTTGCCTGTCGAAAAGAAAAAGACATTCCACTTGATGAATGGGGGATCAAGCTGTTTGAGGTTGGTCCAGACGAATTGAAGGGGAAGTGGTACTGGAATTTCATACCCCTACCCTCAGATTACTGTGATCTGTGTCATGACAGAATAAAGGCAGGGAAAAAAGCAAGCTGTGAGTTTCATTGTCTGGCGAATTGCATAGAAATCGTTCGAATCGAAGAGCTGTCCGCAAAAATGATCGAGTATGGGAATTCGGTTACGTGTTTCATACCCTGATGCCTCACAGGAAGAACGTAACAAAGGCATCAGGTACTACGACGAATAGTATTAGGCTGAAACGGCGGTTAGCGGGAAATTGGAAAGTTCACCCAGTTTACCTTTACTGTTGTCTGCCCTAAGCTTTCGTTGCCTGAGAAAAAAGGGAATTCTTTACGAGAGGAGATGGAGTATATGAGTAAGACACCATTGCCGACATCCTGGAAAGAAGGCGACTATACCGTTACTCGCACCACAGCCTGGTCAGCGCCAGGCTGTCATGCTGGTTGCGGTATTGTCTGCTATGTCAAGGATGGAAAGCTGGAAAAGGTTGAAGGCGACCATGCGCATCCGTTCAACCAGGGACATATCTGTCCCCGTTGTGCGGCCTTGCCTGATGTTGTGAACAGCCCCGACCGCCTGCTCTACCCAATGAAGCGCGACCCTTCCAAGCGTGGCGACCCAGATGCCTGGGAGCAGATCACCTGGGATGAGGCGCTGGACCTTATCTACAATGAGTTCACCCGGATCACCAATGAATACGGCGCCTATACCCTGCAGTCCTTCTGCGGCACAGGCCGTGACATACTTTGGCAGAGTCAGCGTTTGGCCTATGCCATGGGCACGCCGCACGTTGTGAGCTATTTCTCCGGCCTGGCATGCTGGATGCCGCGCCTGGTGTCATACAACGCCTGCACGGGCGACTACATGATGCCCGACTGCTCTGAGTGCCATGAGGACCGTTTCGACAATCCTACCTACCAGCTCCCTGAGGTCATCTTCAACTGGGGCTGCAACCCGGTATCGTCAAGCTCCGATGGCTTCTTCGGCGACTGGATCGTACAGTGTGTCAAACGTGGGTCCAAGCTGGTTGTCATCGATCCCCGCCTGACCTGGATGGCTGCTCGTGCCGACCTCTGGTTGCAACCGCGTCCCGCTGTTGACTCGGCCATCGCCATGGCCATGCTGAAGGTCATCATCGATGAGGACCTCTATGACCACGACTGGACCGACCGCTGGACCTACGGCTTTGAGGCTTTGGTAGAGCGCTGCAACGAGTATGACCTCGATCATCTCTGCGAGGTAGCCTGGGTTCCCAAGGAGAAGGTTATCGAGGCTGCCCGTATCTTCGCTGCCGGCAAGCACACCTGCGTGCAGCTGGGACTCTCCTTTGACATGCAGCGTCACGGTATTGGTGGCGTGCGCGCGGTCATCGCTATGCTGGCGATCTGCAACGACATCGACCAGCCCGGCGGCCAGATCTTCACCGCCCCGCCCTATGACTTCAGCTACTTCAGCTGGGGATTCAAGGAGCTGCCGGAAGAGATCCAGAAGCAGCTTGTGGGCTATGACGAGTATCCGTTCATCCGCATGGGTATGGTCCTCGACCAGCCAGACCTGCAATTGGTACAGGCCGAGAAGGAAGAGCCCTATGCCTATAGGGGAGCGATCATGTTCGGCACCAACCCCATGTGCTGCATGAGCAATGCCGACCTCAGCCGCGTTTATCCGGTCATCCAGAAACTCGAGTTCATCGCGATCTGCGACTGGCGTATGACTCCCTCGATCCAGACCTTTGGCGATGTCGCACTGCCGGTCGCCATGAACGTGGAGAAGCTCGGCATGATCGCCAAGCGCACCGGCGCCTGCGCCATGTCACCCATCGAGGGCCTGGAGATCAAGGGCGAACCCAAGAGCGACGCCGAGATCGCCCTGCTTTTGGGCAGCCGTTTCAACAAGGACATGTGGCCTTGGGCGAACACCGAAGAGGTCTACGACGAACTTGTCAAGAAGTCCGGTATGAAGTGGCGTGACATCCGTGAGGCGAACTGGCTCTATCCTGGCCTTGAGTACCGTCGCTATGAGACCGGCAAGCTGCGCAAGGACGGGCAACCTGGCTTCAACACCAGGACGGGGCGCCTTGAGCTCTACTCCGTGTTCGCTGAGTCCATCGGTGACAACCCGCTACCTTACTACGACGAGCCCTTCTATGGCCCCTACACTACGCCTGAGCTCTACAAGGAGTATCCGGTGATCACCATGACCGGTACCAGGAACATCTACTACTTCCACTCCGAGCATCGCGATATCGGCAAGCTGCGCGAGATCCAACCTGACCCGCTGGCCGAGATCAACGATGTCTGGGGCAAGGAGCAGGGCTTCCGCGATGGCGATTGGCTGTGGATCGAGAACCATATCGGCCGTATGAAGCATCGCGCAAAACTCACGCCCATCATCCGTTACGGGATGGCTAACGTCAATTCCGGCTGGTGGTTCCCCGAGATGGATCCCAAGGAAGACCCCATGTATGGTTGCTGGGATGTCAACCCCAACCTGATCATCGAGCCCGGTCATCAAGGCCCCACCGGCTTTGGCTCCGACGTAAAGGCTGTATTAACCAAAATCTACAAATGCGAGGAAGGTGAGTACTGATGCCAAAGTACGGGATTTTGATCGACTATGAGTTCTGCTCGAACTGTCATACCTGTGAGGTGATCTGCAAGGAAGAGCATGATATCCCGCTGGGCAAGTGGGGGATCAAGGTCTTTGAGGTAGGCCCGTGGCCCGTCAACGATGACAAGTGGCAGCTGACCTACGTCCCTGTACCCACCGACCTCTGCGACCTCTGCGCTGATCGTACCGCCCAGGGCAAGCTGCCAGCCTGTGTGCATAACTGCTACACCGGCTCAATGGAATATGGGACGATAGAAGATCTGTCTAAGCGTCTGGGGCGCAAGTCGCGACAGGTCCTCTTTGTTCCCAAGGAAGACTGACACATCTATAAAGCACTGTCTTAGCTATTCCTTTTGTTGTAAGTAATCGAATGGAGGTTGGTATCGCATGAGCAATTACATCAAGGAGAATCCATTGCACAAAGATGTGCCACTGTCATGGGAGGAGGATGGTTACACCGTAACGCGTACTACTGCCTGGTCGGCACCAGGGTGTCACGAAGGCTGCGGCGTTCTCTGCTATGTCAAAGACGGAAAACTGGTGAAGGTCGAGGGAGACCCCGAGCACCCCTTCAACCAGGGAAAGATCTGTCCGAGATGCATCGCTGTTCCCGATGTGGTCAATCACCCTGATAGGATCAGGACCCCCTTAAAGCGCGACCCGTCCAAGCGTGGCGACCCAGATGCCTGGGAGCCGATATCCTGGGATGAGGCTTACGATCTGTGGGAGACTGAGTTCAAGCGTTTGCAGGCGGAGTATGGACCCCTCACGGTACAGGGTTTCCAGGGCACCGGCCGTAACATCATGTGGGAGAACCAGCGCCTTGTGTATTCGATGGGCTCTCCGCATGGCGTAAGCTATGG
>WRHL01000001.1 GCA_009783245.1 Coriobacteriia bacterium | reverse complement strand
TGATCTTGATGATCTTGTATGTACAGAAACCGCCCTGACAGCGTCCCATGCAGGTACCGCATCGCCGCTTGATGCCATCGATGGTGCGCGCCCCCAAAGGCCCACGGATAGCCTGCCTGACCTCTGCCACGGTTACCTTGTTGCAGCGACAGACAATCTCAAGACTCTCGGATATGACAAAAGGAACCGTCCCCTCTGTCATATCGCCTGCCTGTGTCATACGGGAGAAGCGGGAGACTGCGTTTCGCACGGGGGAGAAGCAGCCGTTCTCCTCAACGTTACCCAGGTGTGCACACACTAGCTCGGTGACGTAGTGGCCGATGCCGTCGGCGCAGGTCAGGCCGGGAGTCTTGATGCCGGCAACGTTGATGAAGCCGGGGCAGCCGGGCGCCTCGGCAATGTGGAACGTGGAGATGCTCTCGTCGCTTATGTGCACCTCGCCAGTCTCAGTGGCATGTGCCCAAAAGATGTTGGGACGTAAGGTTGAGAAGTTACGGATGGTCTGCTCAAGCGGCAGCTTTGGAAAGACCTGCCGGGGAATCAGGTTGTTGAAGGCAAGGCCCTCAGTGGTTGTGGGGAATGAGACAAGGGGGCGGGCGACATGACAAAAGGGACCGTCCCCTTTGTCATGCCCTTTGTCATGCAACCTGCTTTCCAACTCAAAAGGCTCCTCAGAGGGGCCGACCATGATGTTGCCGTCCACAGTGGGGACCAGAGTTGCTCCTTTGCCCTTCTCCTCCGGCTCATGGAAGATGACGTGGGTGATGAAACCTTCTGCGGCCTCGTCCAGCACAAGGTAGTCGCCGCGCGTCGGCTTGAAGCGGAAACTGACTGGCGCCACCAGCTCACTCACCTGGTCAGCGGAAAGCCCCGCGCAGTTGACCACCGCACGGGCGGTGAAGACAGCGCCATTCGAGCAGCTCAGCGTATAGCCTGCCCCCGCCCCCGCCCCCGCAACCACGTCCGCCCCCGCAACCGCAACCACTTCCGCTCCCGCAACTACTTCCGCCCCCGCAACTGCAACCACCTCATGCTCAAAGTGGAAGTCCACGCCGTTGGCATGGGCGTTCTGTGCCGCGGCAAGGCAAAGTTCCCAGGGGTTTACCGTCCCCGTGCTCGGTGCGTATAAAGCTAGCGTGACTCTGGGGTCCAACTGGGGCTCCAACTCCAGAGCCTCAGCGCCATCCAGAAGACGCAGGCCACAGACCCCGTTTGCCACGCCCTGCTCGTATTTATAGCGTAGCGCCTGCTCAGCCCGCGGGCCAAAGGCCACCATCAGTGAGCCACAGCGCACAAAAGGCACCTGCAGGTCCGCGCACAACGCGCCAAACCCAAGGTTGCCCGCCACGGTCAGGCGGGTCTTGAGCGTGTTCGGCTTGGTGTCGGCGCCGCTGTAGACTATGGCGGAGTTCGCACGGCTGATGCCCATGCACAGGTCGTTCTCGCGCTCCAAAACAGCGACCTTCAGCTGGTAGCGACTCAGGTTGCGCGCCACAAAGCAGCCTAGCAAACCTGCGCCCACTACCACCACGTCATAGCGCTGGTCTGAAGTCACGCCCATCCCTTCTAACCCCTGACTCTACTGCTGGTTTACTTCCAGAATCCACAGTTAGTCGCTTGTGTTTACCTGCCGCTTTGCTACACTCATGAGGTAATTACTATACAGCACTTCTCGGCGGGGCAAGGGCAAGGGAGCATATCTCACATGGACATAGAGGGAATGGCTGCTTTCATCAAGGAGTTGAGGAAAGCCAAGAATATGACCCAAGGTCAGTTGGCTGAGCAGCTGAATATCACCGACAAAGCCGTGTCCAAATGGGAGCGCGGACAGGGCTACCCCGACATCACCATACTCTCAAAATTGGCAGAAACCCTGGGCGTTACCGTCAATGAACTGCTAAACGGCAGACGAGACAATGACACCGCCCTCGCCGGGCAACCGCCCCAGCCAGAACTCTTAGAGCAACAGGGCCAGCAAAGCAAACCGGGCGAACCAGGCGAACCAGGTAATCCTGGCACCCATCCAGCCGAACTCGGCGCACCAGGCGAACCAGGCAATCCTGGCACCCATCCAGGCGACCCTGTCGACCCTGCCACCTCTGTCGCCTCTTCCACCTCTGTCGCCTCTTCCACCTCTGCCAACCCCGTCCAAATCGCCGTCCAGAAAACCCTGCAATACGCTGAGAAAGTCACCATACAAAAAACCCGCAGCCTCCAAAAAACACTCGCATTCATCACTGCCGCAAGCTTCCTCATCGCAATCATCACCTGCTTCATCGTCGACCTGGCTATCACCCACACGCTCACCTGGTCCCTCTATCCCCTGGCGAGCTGCGTCTACGCCTGGCTCATCGTCATGCCCTTCCTCTTCCTCAAGCGCCGCAGAATCGCCCTGTCCCTGGCCGCTTGCTGCATCTTTGTCATACCGTTCCTGCTGTGCATCGAGCAAATCAGCCACACAGGCCCCTGGCTGCTCTCTTTTGGCGCACCCATCGCGCTTGCCTCGATTGTCTATGCATGGGTGATCTACCTGCTCTTCAGGGTGCTCAAAAGACACCTGTGGTATGCCATCGCCATAACCGTCGCCCTGACCATCCCTATGAATCTGGCCGTCAACTACGTCCTGTTCAGAGCCCTGGGTGAGCCCCTCTTCGGCGTGTTGGACGCTCTCTCCACAGTGGTGATAGCCGCGGCGACCATCATCCTGTTTGTCATCGGCTTCTTCAGAAAAAGACAGCCCGAGAGCTGAACTCCAGCCTATCGCGCGGCGAGCAGGGCCTGGGCGAACTCCACCCAGCCGTCAGCCGTGAAGCCCTGCGTATACAGCGCAGTCGCATCCCTCTCATAACGAGAAGGACCAGCCTCTTCCCCCTCGCTCCTATCCCGCATCCCCGCCTCAAGACGCGCCGCCCGCGCCGCCCGCGCCGCCAGGGCCTTCAGCACGGTCTTCGAGTGTAGGGCGTTACCCATGACCACCAGGGCGCCGGTGTAGTCGCCCATCTCAACGTCGCTTTTGGAATCGCCTATGGCCACGGCTCGCTCGCGCACAACGCCGCGTCGCTCCAGGTCCATCTTCACGGCCAGGGCCTTGGAGGAGCCGCGAGGGGTAAGATGGTAGATGTGTATCTCGGGGCAGTCGATGAGCGTATGCCGTGAAGGGTGGATCACCCCGTTGTCGCACAACTCCAGAGGGAGGGTCTCAGCGGCCAGTATGCGCCCGACCTCATCGTCATCCACAAAGCCGCGGAACGCATGGGTGACCTGGCGGGTATCAGGGAGGTAGATGGCGGGCTCGAGCTTTCCGGGGAAGGCGGCATTCAGGCGGGCAACAACCCCGCTTTGCTCGATGAGCTCATAGGGGGTGACCCCGTCAGGCAGCTCGCCCGGCGCGAGGCCGTCAGCAAGAACGGTGTGGGCCCAGTCGCCCAGCTCATAGTGCACGCGCTGCCCAAATCCCCCGCCCTCCAAGACCACGCAGCCATGCTCGCCTATGAAGGTCTGCAGGTTGAACAGGCGCAGGAACTCGTAGCCTTGTGAGGCATGACGCCCCGTGACTATGATGACCTCGATGCCTGCGCGCTTGAGCGACACCAGGGCTTCGGCTACGGCGGTGGAAGGCGTGCCGTCATGGGCTGTCAGCAGTTTGCCGGCAGGCGCGAATAAGGTCCCGTCAAGGTCGGTATAGACATGCGTGATGCCTTTGAGCCGGAGCGCGGCCTCAGGGCTACCTACGCAAAGCAACGCGGGGTCGCTCACGCAGGGTAACCCAGGCTCACCTACGTACGGCAACGCGGGGTCGCTCACACCAGGCAGGGGCGTATTCTTTTGAGGTAAATCGCCCGAATCGCTTTTCATTTGAACCTCCCAGGGCTAGAATCATGCAGGCGTGATTAGGGGGGAGCGCACCGCACTGCACACAATGCAGCACCGCACTGCACACAATGCAGCACCGCGTGCAGCACGCAAGCAGCGCAGGCGCAACACATACACGCAAGTATAGCAAAGGAAGCCTATGCTCTTTGAACGCATACAGACCAGGACGGTGCGCCTCTTCACCCACCGCTACCTTGGCTTCAAACCAACCGCGCTGCCCGCGCTGCCAGGGCCCCATCCCCAACAGACCTACGTGCTCTACGCCCACGTGCCCTTCTGCAAGACGCTTTGCCCCTACTGCTCGTTCAACCGCTACCCCTTTGTGCAGGAGCAGGCTGTGCCCTACTTCAAAAACCTGCGCCAGGAGATGCGCATGCTCAAGGACATGGGTTACGGCTTCAAATCCCTCTACATTGGCGGCGGCACACCCACCATCATGATCGACGAGCTCTGCGCAACCATCGACTTGGCGCGCGATCTCTTTGGCCTTGAGGAGGTCTCCACCGAGACAAACCCCAACCATCTGGAGCCGCAGATCATCTCCAAGCTCAGCGGCCGCGTGCAGCGGCTCAGCGTGGGCGTCCAGAGCTTTGATGACCGCCTGCTCAAGCAGATGGAACGCCACGACACCTACGGCAGCGGCATGGAGTCGCTGGAGCGCATCATCGCGGCCAAGGACAGCTTTGACAGCCTCAACGTGGACATGATCTTCAACTTCCCCAGCCAGACCGAGGACATGCTCATCAATGACCTGGCCTGCATACTGGAGAGCCAGGCGAATCAGGTGACCTTCTACCCGCTGATGGCCTCGCCCTCTGTGGCGCGCTCGCTGGCCCGCAGCCTGGGCCAGGTGGATTACAGCCGGGAGGAACGCTACTACCAGATGATCTGCGAGGTGCTGACCGGCGGCAAGCACCCGCCCTACGCGTTTGGCAGCGCCTGGACCTTCAAGGCGATCAGCGATGAGAGCGCCATGATCGACGAGTACATAGTGGACTATGAGGAGTACCCCGCCATTGGCTCTGGCGGCTTGAGCTACCTGGACGGCGGGCTCTACGTGAACACCTTCTCGGTGGAGGAGTACAACGACCTCATCGAGGCCGGCCGCATGAGCGTCATAGGCAAGACGCCCTTCACCACCTCAGACCGCATGCGTTACCGTTTCATGATGCAGCTCTTTGGCCTGCAGCTCGACAAGCGGCAGTGGGAGCGCGACTTTGGCTGCAGCGTTGCCGTGGGTCTGCCCGTGGAGTACAGCTTCTTCAAGCTGGTGGGCGCCTTCGCCTTTGAAGATGACGAGAAGATCCTGCTCACTCCCCGCGGACGCTATCTGCTGGTCGCGCTGATGCGCGAGTTCTTTGTGGGTGTCAACAAGGTGCGCGACGAGGCCCGCCAACGCGTGTAACCTGAACTAGGGGAGGGCAACGCTCCTACTTAGGTGCAGTTGACGCATCTACTTACGCCTGCCCAAGTGCCTCCGTCATTGCGAGAAGTGAGCGAAGCGAACGCCGTGGCAATCTATGGATACAGCTCCCATTGTTGGTAGATTGTCACAGCGCATAGCCTCCGGTGGGTGGGACAGCGATTAGTCAGTGCAGGCCGTAGGCTTCGTTCACGTCCATCACAAACAGGATGCCATTGCCCGGCTCGTCGATTTTCAGGTGGCTGATGATCGCCTGCACGATGCTGTCCTTGAGCTCCTCTTTGGTAATGATGAAGACCTCTTCCTTCTCGGGTTCGATCTCTATGGAGAAGAGCTTCTGCACCTCATGGATGCCGGAGCCCCGGGCGTTGACAATAGTGCCACCACGGGCGCCGGCCTCGTTCGCGACCTCGATGACGTCCTCCGCCTTGCCTTTCTCGACTACCACATAGATTATCTTGAACATCGTTTCTTTCACCTCATTATCTTGGGGGCTGCCCGGCGCGGCCTCCCGGATCGCGTTCTTCCTGCCGATGAACTCCGTGACGGGTAGCGAGAAGACAATACCGTGGTTGGGCTTGTGGAAATCCATGTCCCTGCCAATGCCCTGCAGCGCCTCGGAAGCCAGCTCGCTCTCCACAATCATGGTGATTATCTCTTTACGGGACTCATCCAGGCCTAAAAGCCCCAGGAAGCGGTCATTGACCGTGCCTCGGCCAAGCGAGATGGTCCCGCCCTTGACCCCGTATCTCTTGGCAGCACGTAAGGTTTTTGAGGCTTGACCGATCTTAACCACACAACAAATCAGGCTGAATCCCGCCATATCCTCACACCTCCTCTTTCTTTGATTTGAGCTTGTAGATCAAACCGAGTATCTGCAGTGCGATGAGAGGGACCATGGCGACCATGGCTATGACGCCAAAGGAGTCCGTGAGGATATTGGAGGTTTCAATGGCGTTAGATGCGCCCTGCGCAAGCGCCAGGACAAAGGTCGCCGTCATGGGGCCCGAGGCTACGCCGCCCGAGTCAAAGGCGATGCCCACAAAGAGCTTGGGCACAAAGAAGGTCAGGCCCAGGGCCAAGGCATAGCCCGGAAGGATGTAGTGCCAGAGCTGGATACCGGGAACAGCTATCCGCAACATGGAAAGGCCAACCGCCACAGCTACGCCTATGCACAGTGCAGCCAAAACAGTGGTCCGCTTGATATAGCCGCTGGTAACCTCTTCTATCTGCTGGGTGAGGATATGCACTGCGGGTTCGGTGAGGATAACCAGCATGCCAATGAGGAAGCCAAAGCCCACAAGGACCGCCTTGTTATCGTACTGGGCCAGACCCTGGCCAATGAGGTTGCCCACGCTCATGAAGCCGCCGTGTACACCAACCAGGAAAATTACCAGCCCCACATAGGTGTAGACAAAGCCAAGCAGCATCTTGCCAAAGGCCCGTTTCTGCAGCTTGAAGCTCAGTTTCTGGAAGAGGAAGAGTATAACCACCATGGGGATCAACGCGATGAGGGACTCAAGCGCCACAACCGGGATCTCTGCTACAAGCGGGCCAAGCAGCGAATCCGTATCCGCCACATGCGAGTCCAGGATGCCGGTGATGCCCTCGGTCCGCATGAAGAAATTCAGCAGTAAGATGCCCAGGATGGCGCCAACGGACATGATGCCGATAAGCCCAAAGCTGTCCTCCTCGGAGGATCTGCTGTCGCGTTTCATGGCAGCGACGCCTATTGCCAGGGCCAGTACCAGTGGAACCGTCAGCGCGCCGGTGGTGGCGCCGGAGGAGTCAAAGCCGATGGCCAGCATATCGGCCGAGGAGAAGAGCGCCAGTGCGGCAATGACGCCGTAACAGATGATCAATACGATGTTCAAGGGGAGCTTCTTGATGATGCGTACAATGCCCAGGACCAGCATGGCGCCGGTTCCTATCGAGACCACCACCAGGCAGAGGAAGAGCGGGATGTAGCCGTTGGTCACCCCGTCGATCTGACCGGCGAGCACATGCAGGTCCGGCTCTGCTATGTTGACGAAGAAGCCCAGGGCAAAGCCCACTATGATGACGAACCAGAGCTTGTTGGATTTCAAGAAGGTGGTGCCCAGATGGTTGCCAAAGGGGGTTATGCCCAGCTCGATGCCAAAGAGCAGGATGGCAAGGCCTATGACAATGGCAAGGGCGCCAACAAGGAAACGGATCAGCAGCGGGGTTGGCAGTGGCGTCAGCGTGAAACTGAGTATGACAACCAGCACCACAACGGGCGAGACCACCTTTAGGACTTCTTTGAATTTGTCCAGCAGAACGCTCACAGGGTCGATCTCCGTAGGGATAGAAAAGGAGCAGGGCCTGGTAAGTATACCAAGTCCTGCTCCTGCTTACGGTTACGCTGCGTTTACAGTGCCGTTCGCGCTGGCATCACACCTGCGCCGCCACGCGCCGACATGCGCCGCCTTGTGCTTACTGGTACAACGCGCCGCCTTATGCTTACTGGTACAAATCGTCAAGCTTCGCCATTCCGGCCGCGTAGGAACCACCAATACGACCAAAGGTTATGGCGCGGCCATGGCTGTGGCCGGGGAAGATGGTCGGGTAGTCCTGGGCGAAGAAGTCGCCGCCAACATTCCCAACCGCATACAGGCCCTCAAACGGCGTCACAAAATCTGCGCCCAGAACCTGCATCTTTGAATTGATGCTCAAGCCGGTAGGAATGGTGAGCAGGCCGGTCATCATGTGGCTGGCATAGAACGGTGGTTCGAGGATGGGGAACAGCAGTTCCTTGCGCTTGCCGAAGTCCTCATCAACGCCCGCTTTGACAACCTCGTTGTAGCGATCGACGGTCGCCTTGAACTTGGTGGGATCGATCTCCATTGCTGCAGCCAACCCCTCGATGGTGTCGGCAGTGACAACGTTCCCTCTCTCGATATTGCGCTCGGTTGAGGTCATCTCCTGCTCACGATTGAAGGGTGCACCCCACTCACGCATGACCTGATCCCACATCAGGCCGCCGCCATAGGGCAGGCTTTGGACCAGATAGTCGATGAAGTTCCCGTCATAGACGCACCAAGCGATCTGATCAGGCTGCATCATGATGCTGGTGCTGCAGCCTATGGCAGAGATATCCTCGTTCTCATAGCGCTCGGCGTTCTTGTTTACGCGCAGGAAGCAATAGACCGGTCCGCCCACCTGCGGGTGAATCATGGCGGCATGTGCGCCAGCCTGCATTGAGGCGCCTGCGCGCATGCCCATGATGTGGCCGTCGCCGGTGTTCATGTCCACCGGCGTGTAGATCTTCTGATGGACGCGTTTGACCCAGGGCAGGTAGCAGTCGATCATCTCGTCGTTCCCACCAAAGTCGCCAGTCGCCAGGATCACGGTCCCGTTGAACTTGGTGTAGTTGCCCGGTTCACCTGCGACAATGCCGGTGACCTTGAAGTCGCCATCCTTGACCAGCTGTACGCCCGGCATCTCATAGAAATAGTCGACGCCCAGGGCCTCTCCCTTGGTGACCATACAATCGGCGATGTCGTTGTTCCACCTGAGTGGCCCACCTGAGAAGATGTGGGTGGCGCCGGGGTTCTCGTAGTAGTCCTCGCCGCGATAGCAGGCATCCCACATGGTGAGGTACATCTCAGGGTTCTTCTCCTTGCAGATGTCGAAGCACCAGTCGATGGCCCGTCCGCTATTGTTGATGAACAGCCAATGCAGCTCCTCTTTCACGCGTTTACCGGACCATCTGATGAGGTCGCGTGCGCTCTGGTACTTGTTGATGGTGATACCAGCTGCACGCTGGGCTGACGTGTCTACAGCCGCGACGTGCAAACCACGGACATTCGGTTGATCGGTTTTCTCAAGGACTGCGACCTTTGCACCCTGCTGGGCGGCCGCAACCGCGGCTGACATGCCGGCGAGCCCACAACCCACGACGATGACGTCATAGGGCTTCTCCTCGACAAAGTCCGTGATGGTGTCCTCTGGGATCTCCCAGCTCCACACTGCCTTCTGTGCCGTTGGCCCGCTGGGGGTTGTCGGTGTGGTCTCAGCAGGGGTGGTTTCTGCCGGCTTCTGCTCATTGCCGCCCCCACCTCCACCCGTGGTACATCCTGCTAACCCAACAGCGCTCGCCGCAGCGATTGCGCCTGTTGCCGCCGCGCCGGTGAGAAAGCTTCGTCTTGAGATCCGGGTGTCTTTTTCTTCTTGCATGATCCTTCCTCCTTTTCCTTGCGTGCGAGAATGCGCGACCAGGCGAGCCCTGATCGCTTCATCCCATTACCCATCCTGGATTATAGCAACAGAGAAAAAGAATGAAATCATATGCTTTTTATTAAAGTGCTCACTTTGCTCACAGAGACTAATCAAATATTGATTAGTCAGTGCGACTATTGCAGGTTCAGGCTCTCCTCCTGGCCGGTGATGTCGCAGATCCTGGCCTTGCCCTCTTCCAGGTAGAAGAAGACGAGAAGCCCGTCGTCTGCTGAGGTGTGCGCTTCTCCCAGCCCCACCATGTGCCTGAAGCCGTCTTCGCGCATTTGCGCTGACGGTTCAGCGAACACGGCTTTGCCGCTGACGATGACCCAGGGGGCTCCCGGGTGCCAGGCACAGAGCTCGAAGTGGGGGTTCAGCAGCAGCTCATCATAGACGTCCTTGCCCTTTGCCGTACAGAACCAGATATGGTTGTCCTCAACGGCGGCAAAGCTGAAGGGGCGCACGTGCGCACGGTTGTCCACGCTGGTTGCCAGATACCAGGCTGGGACCGCAGTGAGGTAGCTGACTATACGTTGTAGATCTTCCTGCATGACTGCGTCCTTATCGTTCCAGGAGTTTGTGGAGGCTCTTGTACAGGATGAAACTGAGTATGCTGTTGAGCAGTACTTTGAGCAGGTTGAACGGCAGCATCAGCGGCACCACAAAGGTGAGTGTCACGTCAAAGGGGATGCCGTAGAAGTTGGGCCAGACAATGAGGTTCGCCGGGATGATGAGGGCCACGCTGACGAGGCTGCCCACAACGAGCGCCACAATGAGCCGCACGTTGGATCTGCTTTTGCGGCAGATGAGGGCAGCTGGGACTACAAAGCCCACTACCGCGACTATGTTCATGCAGGTTCCCACAATGTCGCCTACCAACAGGCCGTGAACCACCGCGCTGAGGATGCCGATGATGCTTCCAGCGCCAGCGCCGTAGGCAAAACCGCCCAGCATAGCTGGCACATTTGCGGGGTCATACGTGATGCCAAAGCTAGCAGCTGGGGGGAAAATGGGGATGGGTATGAAGCCGAACAGCGCTCCCAATGCGATGAAGATAGCCATGATCGCCAGTTGACGGGCGCTCCAGCGGGTCTGCCTGCCCGCGCTCTGCGGCCCAGCGCTTTTTCCTGCGCTCTTGTCGTTTTCCATCTTTCCTCCTAAATCTTTCCACAAAAAAACCCACAGGGGCTGTGGGCGAGAAGGGCCAACCAGTGGCACTGCTCTTTCATCCGGACTATACCGTCGGTTCTGGAATCTGACCAGATCAGCTTCCATTTTGGAAGCTCGCGGACTTGTGGCTTGCAGAGGCTTTTTTGGGATGGCCGCCGCTACCCTTTACCGCCGGTGAGGAATTCCACCTCGCCCTGAACAGTTACAAGGGGAAGTATAGCAAAGCAGACAAAGCTGACAAAGGGGACGGGGCGTTTTGTCAAGTTTTCTGTAGAAAATATGCGAAAACACTCTGTTGCCATTATCAACCGGTCTATAATTCTTTGTTGGTAGAGCAGGCGATACGGGAGGGTGTTATGTCACAGCCACTTGTCGGTATCATCTTGGGTTCGAAGTCAGACCTCGAGGTCATGCAGGGAGCTGTCAAACAGCTGGAGGCCTTTGATGTCCCCCACGAGCTGCTTATCGCCAGCGCACACCGCAATCCTGACAAAGTACATGCCTGGGCGGCCGGCGCCGCTGGTCAGGGCATGAAGGTTATCATCGCTGCCGCTGGCAAGGCGGCCCATCTTGCCGGTGTTGTCGCTGCGTTCACGCCTCTGCCGGTCATCGCGGTTCCCATGAAGACAAGCGACCTTGGCGGCCTGGACTCGCTGCTTTCCATGGTGCAGATGCCCACAGGCGTGCCTGTGGCCACGGTGGCCATCAACGGCGCAGCAAACGCGGCCATTCTCGCAACACAGATCCTGGGCGCCGCAGATGAGGGCTTCCGCAAGAAGATAGAGGACTTCAAGGCACAGATGGCCGAATAGACACAGATGGCCGAATAGGCACAGATGGCCGGATAGGCACAGATGGCCGGATAGGCACAGATGGCCGGATAGGCACAGCGAAAAAGTGTAAGAAGGAAGGGACATAAGATGCGCGCACTACCAACCCGCAAACTGGATAAACGGATCACCCGTGTCTGGCGCCTGAGCGCCATCATCAATGTAGTCTTCTGGTCGTTGATCTGCCTGCTTCCCGTGTTCATTGCGCTTATGGTGATCGGCGCGGACTCCAGCCAGGGAGATTCGACGGACATACTTGTCCTGACCATACTTAACGTGGTCTTCGCCATTCTGGCAGTGGTCGCGCTTATCGTCTTTGTGGTCATCGTCCCCAAGATACGCTGGATACAGTGGAGCTTTGAGGTCTATGACCAGGAGATCGACATCCATAAGGGCATCTTTTGGAAGAAGCGCATCATCATCCCCCTGATCAGGGTGCAAAACGTCGACACCCGGCAGGGGCCCATCATGCGCGCTAACGGGCTCGCCTCGTTCACCGTGGCTACCGCGGCGGGAGAGCACGAGATCCCCGGTCTGCAGGTACAGGAGGCGGACGAGCTGCGCGACCGCGTGGCCATCCTCGCACGGATTGCGCAAGAAGATGTCTGATCAAGGCGCACCCATCCAAGGCGCACCAATCCAAGGCGCACCCACACCCCAACAACCGCCCGCAGGCGGCTACTATCCACCACCCCCGCTTCAGCCTATGCAACCACCACCGCAGCAACAGCCTATGCAACCACCACCCCCGCTTCAGCCTCCAGCAGCTGGCCCAGGCCACGTTCCCACAACCGGTATCACCCCCGGCCAACACCACATGCACCCCGCCTATGTGGTGATGAACGCCATCCGCATCTCCCTCTCCATACTGGTGGTCTTTATCATCAGCTTTGTCAGCTACGGTTCCTTCTCGTTCTTCACCGGCGTCGGAGTCCTGGGTCTCATCCTCATCATCGTTGGGTTCATCGTCATGGTGGGCATCACAGCCGGCATCTCCTATATCTATTACCGTCGCTTCCTCTGGGAGATCACAGAAAGCGACATCCACATCTACTCGGGCATCTTCTTTAAGAAGCAGGTGCACATCCCCTTCCAGCGCGTCCAATCCATCGACTTCAACGCGCAGGTCATAGAGCGTGTCCTTGGCATCGTAAAGCTCAAGATCGAGACCGCCGGCGGTTCGCAGAACCGGGGCGTCTTCATCCCCGCGCTCAAACTCGCCCAGGCAGAGGCCCTGCGCGCCGAGGTCTTCGCACGCAAAAGGCAGGCATCCGCACAGCAGGAAGCCGCCATGAGGCAACAGATGCTTACGATGAAGGCGGGCATGGCTCCAGCCGCCGCCGCCCCAGCTGCCGCCAGTGTCGCCCAACCGCGCTTCGATCCGCAGACCGGCCAGCCATTCGCTACAGCCCAACCCCAACCACGCTTCGACCCGCAGACCGGCCAGCCGTTCGCTGCCGCAGTTGGTATGACTGCCGCAGCCAGCGCTACCGCCTGGACCGCTCCCTCCTCAGCTGACGCGCTGGTGGCAGGGGTCGGCGCCGGCCTCGGTGAGCTCCGCGGCATCTTCGCCGAAAGCTACCAGGAGGAGGCTCCCATCGAGTATGAGTATGGCCTCACCGCCAAAGAGTTGGTCCTCTCGGCCATCTCCGGCGACCATAACTTCGTGCTCGTAGCGGTGCTCATCGGCCTGGCCACCCAGATAGGTGAGGTCGCCCGGCTCATCGGGCTCGACTACAGCGCTGAGGCGCTGGTGGAGCGCTTCTTGACAACCCAGGTAGTGCCGGTCATCATAGGCGCGCTTATCGTCATGTTCCTTGTCATCTTTGTTCTGGGCATCCTTGGCACTGCCGTCTCCTACGGTGGCTTCAAGGCGCGCCGGCGCGGGGGCCGCATCGAGGTCGAACGCGGTCTGGTCTCGCGGCAATACCGCGGCGTCTCCATTAACCGTATCCAGGCAGTCGAGATCAAGCAGGGCTTCATCCGCCGCCTTATGGGCTATGTGGAGCTCAATCTGCACACCATCGACTCTCTGGGCACGCAGCAGAACAACCAGAATAACCAGCCCATGAAGACCAGGGGTCTGGTGATCCATCCCTTTGTGAAGAAGCAACGCGTGGAGGAGATCCTCACGCAGCTGCTCCCTGAATACAACGAACGCCCTGCAGAAACCGAGCTCAGAGGCCTTCCCAAGGTGGCGCGCCGCCGTGTCATAATCCGTCACACGGTCTTCATAGGGCTCATCTATGCAGCCTGTGCAGTGACTCTCACTGCGCTCCTCACGCTGGTATTCGCTGATGAACTCCCAGCTCGGACCATCACCTGGATACTGATCGTGCTGTGGGTCCTCTTCCTGCTGCTGCTCATCGGCCGCACCATCAGCTCACTGCTGTGGTACCGCCACGCCGCCTACACCTACAACGCCACCATGCTCATGATCCAGCAGGGTTACTTTGGACTGGAGACCACCTTCATCCCGCGCCAGAAGATACAGTGGGCGCAAAACCACCAGAACCCCTTCCAACGATGGGCCAAAGTGGCCTCAATATCAGCGGTCACCGCCGCCGGCATCGGGGGGACAAAGACCAGACTCCGTGATGTTCAGGTGGAGGAGTCCCTTGCTTATCTCGAGTGGATCCGCCCCCACACCCGCCCAAGCAGCTGAGCTATAACGACAAGCCCGCGTCTCACCCCCGCGCATCCCCTCTAGCCGCGCGGCATCTCCACGCCCAGCGCACACTTCCCATGCGCGTCCAGCGGCATGACAAAGGGGACGGTCCCTTTTGTCATGCAAGTCCGGGGTGACAAACGCAATATGACAAAAGGGACCGTCCCCTTTGTCATGCCCTTTGTCACAATAGTGCGCAACTAATGCAACACCTCGTCGCCGTGGCCTAAGGCGGTTGCGCCGGTGCGGCACATCTCGAGTATCTCATACTGTGAGATAGCCTCTACAAAGGCGTCGATCTTGGTGGGCTTGCCCACGATCTCCAGCGTCATGCTCTTCTCGCCGATGTCTACTATCTCGGCCTTGTAGGTGTCCGCCACGCCGGGGATGGTCTCGCGCAGGTGCGTGTCGATGGCCAGCTTGACCAGCATGAGCTCGCGTTGCGAGCTGCTGTCGGGGTCGAGCAGGGCGACCTTGCGCACCTCGACCAGCTTCTCGCTTTGGGAGAGGATCTGCTTGAGGTTGATGTCGTCGGCTTGGGTGGTGACGGTGATGCGCGAGATGGAGCTGTCATGCGTGGCGCTGACGGTGAGGGAGTCGATGTTGAAGCCCTTGCGAGCGAACAGGCTGGCCACGCGGGCGAGCACGCCGGAGCGGTTCTCCACCAGAAGCGACACTATATTGCGGGTCTTCTCACGTGGTTGCTGCGGCATTGCGTCCGCTTCGCGGATCAGGTCGGTCATAAGAGGTTCTCCTTGAGTCACTCGATGATTATATCGGCAACGGCGCCGCCAGCGGGTATCATCGGCAGGACCTGCTCGTCACCGCTGATAAGGCATTCAATCCAAACCGGGCCGTCTATGGTGAGCGCCCGCGCAAACGCAGCCCTGAACCCATCCAGGGTTTCCGCGCGCAGGCCAACCAGGCCAAACCCCTCTGCGAGCTTTACAAAGTCGGTGGCCCGTTTGGGCGTGCTTGCAAGGTAGCGGGCGTCGTAGAAGGTCTTCTGCCATTGGCGCACCATGCCCAGGGCCTGGTTGTTGAGGATGACGGTGATGATGGGCAGGCGGTAGCTCACCGCCGTGCAGGCCTCGTTGAGGTTCATGTGGAAGGAGCCGTCACCGGTGATGTGGATGACCGGCTGCCTGCGCCCACTGCCTCCCGCCGCACCGATCTGCGCGCCTATGGCCGCGCCGTAGCCAAAGCCCATGGCGCCCAGCCCGCCGCTGGTGATGAAGCTGCGGGGATGTGTGCGGTGGCCGAACTGCGCCGCCCACATCTGGTGCTGGCCCACATCCGTGGTGAAGATGGCCTCGTCACCGGCCAGCTCAGCGATGGCCGCCATAAGCTGATGTGGCTTGAGGGCGTCATCATCATCGAGCGGTTGGTAGTCATCCGCGCGCCACCGGTCTATCTGGGAGAGCCAGGAGTGGGTCCGAGGCGTTTTTATCGTCATCTGCACAAGTGGCAGCAAAGCGAGCAGGACCTCGCGCACGTCGCCGACGACCGCCTGGTCGACCGCCACATTCTTGTTCACCTCGCTGGGGTCGATGTCCACCTGGATGATGCGCGCCTGCGCTGCCCAACGCCGGGCATCCAGCGCAACGCGGTCGGAGAAGCGAAAGCCCAGGGCAAGCACCAGGTCGGCCTCAGCCAGCGCGTGGTTCGCGCTTGCCTTCCCGTGCATGCCGATAAGCCCAAGGCTGAGCGGGTCGCAGCCGTCAAGCGCTCCCACGCCCATAAGGCTGTGTGCCGCAGGGATCTGTGCCGCGTGGATGAAGTCATGCAGCTCTGTTGTGGCCTCGGCTGAGATGATGCCGCCGCCGAATACCACCACCGGCTTCTCGCTTGCTGCGATTGCCTTCGCTGCGGCGGAAATGTCCTCCTGCGTGAAGCATGCTGCCTGCTTCACCACCTGTTGCGGCTCCAACGGGGCCTGTGCCTGGGCGAGCGGCTCCCATTCACACCAGGCCGCCTGGGCGTCCTTGGTGATGTCCACCAGCACCGGCCCCTTTCGCCCAGAAGACGCAATGGAAAAGGCTGAGCGCAGGGTCTCGGCCAGCTCACGCACATCCTGGACAGCGAAGTTGTGCTTGGTGATGGGCAAAGTGATGCCGGTGGTGTATACCTCCTGGAAGCTGTCACGGCCAATGTAGGCAGTGCCAACATTGCCGGTGATCGCCACCAGGGGCACGCTGTCCATGAAGGCGCAGGCAATGCCGGTGACGATATTGGTCGCTCCCGGGCCGCTGGTTGCAAGCACCACACCCACCTTGCCCGTTGCCCGCGCATAGCCGTCGGCTGCGTGAGCCGCGCCCTGCTCGTGAGCGGTGAGGTAGTGGGTTACTGTGTCCTGATGATCATAGAGTGCATCATAGATGGGCAGCACCGCGCCACCGGGATAGCCAAACACCGTATCCACGCCCTGTTCGATAAGGACGCGTGCCAGAATCTCTGCTCCCGATAAACGCATGGCGCCAGGGTCCGTTTCTTAGAATCCGTTCGACCTACTGAGGTCATTCTTTTCTCGTACCGGTATAGTTTACCCGTAGTTAAGAGAAAACGCCTGCATACGGGAACAGGCGTTTCACAACAGCAGGGTATCAGATGCGGTTATCGCTGCCTGTACCTCAAATCACAAAGATCCCAGCAAGGCCAGGGCTATGTCCTCATAGACGTCTTCGCCTACCGACCAGACATTGTCAGCCTTGGTGCAGGGGATGTTCAGCGTGGTTGTCACCGGGGTGGCGGCAGTCAGCTCAGACAGGATCTCTGCCCCATACAGCGCCTGGACCTCAGCAACCGACTTGGTATCGATGCCGGGCACGCGCATGATGTTGTCCTGTGCGATCGCAACAGCAGGATTGAACTGTTTACAAGTCAACTTGACCTCAACCATCGCCTTGTCGCCGTCGATCTTGACGGAGGTGATCTCATATTTATAGCCCTCGGTCCAAGCGGAGAACAGCTGCTGTGAAGTGATGCCCATGGTATCAAGGGCAACAACGGCAGAGCTCAAGCCCACCGTCCATAATTCGGAATCAGCTTTTGCGAACTCATCGAACTCGCTGCTGATACCGTCCCTGATCACCTGCTCATCGTTCTTCTTACAGCCAACAAGAGTGGACAGCATCGTGCAAGCTAATACAACAGAAATCAATATCAGTGCAGTTCTCTTCATCACTATCTCCTTCATCACGGGCGTAACACTTGATCGCAATCCCTGATCCACCTAGGCACCCCTTCCAGGAAGGAAAGCCCCATCCACTAATGATTAAAAATGATAGCATATCCAAGGCAGTTCACCTACCTTTACTGGGCAGTAGACCTGTAACGGGAGCATGACAAAAGAGGAGGTCAGGTGAAAAGAAACCCATACTATATGTGCGGCAATATGCTGCAAAGCAGGGCGGCTTTTACTTGAACGAGTCAGGCGGGCGCATCCCTGCCCAGGAGGGTGGAATCATGCTTCAATTGGTACAGGTGCGAAAGGCATACAAGACAGCCGGGTTCACACAGGTTGCCTTGGATGATGTCGGTCTTGCGTTCCGCGATAACGAGTTCGTTGCCGTTCTAGGACCGTCGGGCTCTGGCAAGACCACGCTGTTGAATATCATCGGTGGACTGGACCATTACGACAGCGGCGACCTTATCATCGATGGTATCTCCACAAAGAAGTATAAAGACCGCGACTGGGATACGTATCGCAATAACCGCATAGGGTTTGTCTTCCAAAGCTACAACCTCATCCCGCATCAATCTGTCCTGGTCAATGTTGAGCTTGCACTCACCATCGCCGGCATCTCAAGGGCTCAGCGGCATGAACGTGCGATAGCCGCGCTTGAGCAGGTGGGATTAAGCGAACACATCAACAAGAAACCCAACCAGCTGTCTGGCGGACAGATGCAGCGTGTGGCTATTGCCCGCGCTCTTATCAATGACCCGGAGATAGTCCTTGCTGATGAGCCAACGGGAGCCCTCGACTCCAAGACCAGCGTCCAGGTCATGGAACTGATGACCGAGATCGCAAAAGAACGCCTGGTCATCATGGTCACGCACAACCCCGACCTTGCCATCCGCTATGCCAACCGCACGGTCTCACTGAGCGACGGACAGGTAACCACCGACAGCAACCCCTTTGTCCCTACCGAGGAGGATCTGATAGGCAGGGAGAAGTCCATCCGTAAGACAGCCATGTCATTCCTCACGGCAATATCACTTTCGTTCAAGAACCTCATGACCAAGAAAGGCCGCACTGTTATGACCGCCTTTGCCGGCTCCATCGGCATCATAGGCATCGCGGCGATCCTCGCGCTGGCTAACGGTGTGAACAACTACATCAAGGGTGTGGAGGAGGATACGCTTTCTTTGTATCCGCTGGAGATCTCAAGCAGCGGCATGGATCTCAGCTCGATGATCTCGTTGTCATTTGGCGGCGGCGGCGGTTCAGGCAGTGGATCGGGCGGCGGTTCAGGCAGTGGTTCAGGAAGCGAAGGAACGGAAGGTTCAGGCAGCGGCAGCGAGGACAGCGGCAACGAGGGCAGCGGCAGTGGAAGCTCAGAGGCCCCGATCAGGGAGACCAAGCAGGTAGCGAACACCTTCTCAAGTGTCCGACAGAATGACCTGGCCGCCTTGAAGGCCTTTTTCGATGAGGACGGTGGTGGCATCCATCAATACGTCAATACCATCGAATACACCTTCGACATCACACCGCAGATCTTCGCCTCAGACACCTCTCGCAAGGCGGTGCAGGTAAACCCGGATTTCCTCACCAAGGCGATGGGCATGTCCTCTACCATGCTGAGCAGCTATCGGTCCTTTGGCGTCAACATGTCGATGTTCAACCCCATGATCGATGACACGGACCTGCTCAAGGGGCAGTATGACCTGGTTGCCGGCAAGTGGCCAGAAGACCACACCGAGATGGTGCTGGTGCTCAACTTCAGAAACGGCGTCAGTGACTACCTGCTGTACCTCATGGGACTGCGTGATCCTGAAGAGCTTGAGGACATGATCACAAAGTTCCAGAATGAGGAGGAGGTCACCGCCTCCGAGGAGGTGTTGCGCTTCACCTATGAGCAGATGTTGGGCGTTACATTCAAACTGGTGCCCGCTACCAGCTTCTACACCTATGACGAGGCCTACGGGATCTGGACCAACCGTGAAAGCGACGAGGAGTACATGAAGAAGCTGGTGGATGAGGGAGAGACCTTAAAGATTGTCGGCATCCTCAAAGCGAACCCTGACGCAAGCGCCACCTCTCTGGCGCCCGGCATCTACTACACGTCGTTTCTCACCTATCACCTGATGGATCTGGCCGCAGACTCCGAGATAGTCAAGCAGCAGCTCGCCAACCGCGAGGTGAATGTCATCACCGGCAAGACCTTTGAAGAGGAGAGGGAGTCCAGTGGCTTTTCTGCCTTTGGCATGGACGACCTCATGACCATCGATGAGGACGCCATCACCGATGCCTTCAGCTTTGACACCTCAGGGCTCAATGTGGATCTGTCAGGGGTTTTGAACCCTAACAACCTGACCGGGGCAATGCCCCCGTTGCCGGACATGAACCTGGACTTCGCGGCCATACTCTCAGGGGTCGACATAGACGTGAAGGTGCCCGCAGATGAGATCGCGGCCATCGCCACCGACGTGATAAACCAGTATATGGTCTACTGCTTCACCAACGGACTGACCACGCCCGAGGAGATGATCGACGGCTTGCCAGCCTATCTGGCTGACCCAGCTATCCAGGCTCAGCTCATGACGCAGCTCAACACCATAGTCGACGTAGATAAAATCACCGGCGACCTGCAGGCAGCCTTTGCCTCCTATCTGCAACAGATGCTGCAGGCCTATATGGCCTCCGTTATGCTGACCATGATGGACCAGCTGCAGAGCGGCCTGATGGGCGCGATGTCGCAACTGCAATATGGCATGGCTAATGCGTTCAGTTTCGACCAGGATGCCTTTGCCAACGCCTTCCAGTTCAATGTGGATGAAGCAGAACTCTCCCAGATGATCATGACCATCATGTCGGGCGAGAGCAACACCTACGACAACAACCTGCGCAAATTGGGCTATGCCGATAAGAACAAACCCTCTGGCATCAGTATCTACCCCATAGACTTCGACAGTAAACAGGCTGTCCTGGATATCCTCGATGCTTATAACAGGGACATGCAGGATGCCGGCAAAGAGGACATGATCATCACCTACACCGACTTTGTGGGTGTACTGATGTCCTCGGTGACCGACATCATCAATGCGATCAGCGCCGTACTGGTTGCCTTTGTGGCTATTTCGCTGGTGGTCTCCTCCATCATGATCGGTGTCATCACCTATATCTCGGTGTTGGAGCGCAAGAAGGAGATAGGCATATTGAGAGCCATTGGCGCCCGCAAGATAGACATAGGCAACGTCTTCAATGCCGAGACCCTGATAGTAGGTCTGATTGCCGGCCTCATGGGCATAGGCATAACCCTGTTGTTGACCATTCCGGCAAATATCTTCGTCGAGGCAAGATTCGATATCAAGAACATCGCCATCCTCCCCTGGGATTATGCTGCCATCTTGGTGGGCATCAGCATGGCCCTGACCTTTATATCAGGCCTGATACCCTCCTCTGCCGCCTCTCGCCGTGACCCCGTTGAAGCCCTTCGCAGCGAATAGGCGCCACGGTAGTGGTAGAATACTCACTTGCGCCCTCGTAGCTCAGGGGATAGAGCACAGGTTTCCTAAACCTGGTGCCGCAGGTTCGAATCCTGCCGGGGGCACCACCATTCGGGAGAGGAATGGTCAAAATGACCATTCCTCTCCCGAATGCTTTTTTGGCCTTGAGCAGACAAAAGGGGACGGTTCAGGACAGAAGGGGAGTGTTACGTAGGGTGGACAGGGGTACGTATAATTCGTCCATTTTTCATTAAAAATGGACGAATTATACGTACCCCTGTCCACCCCTGCAGAAATCACCAGCAACCCCAGGACTACCGGTGGGCTATTTGTTCCCAGACTTCGGTGGTCAGGCAGCTTTCGTCAACGGTGCTGTCCATCTCTTTGAAGAGCTGCCAAGGCAGGGTGAGGGTCAACAGGTCCTTGGGGATGGAACCACGCTGAGAGATGTCGAAGAAGCCCATGATGGCCTGGGGGCGCTCAGCCTTAATCTCCCTATAGGCATAGACTATCGAATGGCAGGCGGCGCCAAAGGGCGCCAGTACGTTGATGGCGTCCCCGCGTGAGAAGCCAGCATGGATCACCAGTGCTGAGAGCTGGTCAGGGTTGGCAAAGACGCAGACAAGGTCAGGCTCTTCCTCCACCTTGCTGAGAGGCGCGAACACCACGTACTTCTGGGGGAACTCGCTGAAGGGGAACTGCGCCCTCCACCTTGAAACCAGCTCGGGTGTGGCAAAGAAGCGCTCACCGCGTCCCAGGCTGCGCATGAAGACCTCGCCGCGCGCCGTCAGCGCCTCATCGCCTGTTGACAGGAGGCATTCGATGGGGTGGTTGCGCTTGGCAAAGGTATCGCCAAAGCACAGACCAGCGCCTCCACCTGGGCAGCCATAGGTCTTTTCGTCAAAGACGGCGGTTGCGCCTTTGGCGGCAGCAACCAGCATGGAACCCACGCAGCCGCGCTTGCCCTCCTCGAACTGCCGGGCATCCTCAGGCCGCACGTTAGTGAAGCTTATCGCCACGGGCTCAAGGGTGAAGTCGAGCATGTCAACCAGTTTGCTTTGCATGGCTTTCCTTTCTGGATTGTGCGGCAGCGGCTGTTATGAATGCACTGTGTATGGACGACAACCGTAGGCGTACTGCAACCGCTGGGGTAGGCCCCGGGTCAAGCCCGGGGTGACAATAACGTGTGGCCGCAGGCGAGCTCTGAGATGGTGACCGAGTCTACGTAGCCATCAATGGTGTTGCGCAGACCGGTCCAGAACTGCGAGGTGCCGCAGAGCGACTGGCGAGGGCAGCTGTCGATACCTGAGTCCTCACCTGAGTCAACACAGGCCATCATCAAAAAGCCGCCTTCTGCCGCGCGCATGATGTTTCCGGCGGTGATCTCATTGGCGGAGCGTGAAAGCAGATAGCCACCCTGCGCGCCGCGCACGCTCTTGAGGTAACCTTCCTGCGTAAGCGCCTTTGCGAGCTGCTCCAGGTACTTGAGCGAGATGCCCTGCCGCAGGGCGACCTCACGCAGCGGCACCGGACCGGACCCCTGATGCTGGGTGATGTCTATGACCAGGTGGAGCGAATAGCGCGCCTTGGAGGTGGTCTTCATCAGTACTCTTCGCTGTCCTCATCGTCCTCATGGATATCGGTCTTGGGCTTCTCCAGGCCTTCGATGACAATGCCGTTCTTCTCGGCGTAGTCCCAGAGCGCGGCGTGGATGGCCTCTTCAGCCAGCAAAGAACAGTGCACCTTGATGGGGGGCAGGCCGTCCAAGGCCTCGCAGACTGCGGCGTTGGTGACCTTCAAAGCATCCTGGATCGACTTGCCTTTTACCAGCTCAGTGGCCATGCTGCTGGTCGCCACGGCGGCTGCGCAGCCAAAGGTCTTGAACTTCACGTCGCGGATGATGCCCTCATCATCTATGTCAAAGTAGACGCGCATGATGTCGCCGCACTGGGCGTTGCCCACGGTGCCAACACCGCTGGGATTGTCGATCTCGCCCATGTTGCGCGGATTGGTGAAATGCTCCATTACTTTGTCGGAATAAGCCATCGTGGTTCTCCTTGTTTCCTTTTGCTGTTTACTTTATTACCGTCAGGGCCTTTCTGCCGTGGAGGTAGTCGTCGTACAGGGGACTCATCATCCTCAGGCAGCCAAGGACGCCCTTGATAGACTCCACGGTGTAATCGATGTCTGCCATCGTGGTCTCCTCGCCCAGCGTCAGGCGCAGCGAGCCGTGGGCTATCTCATGCGGCAGCCCAATGGCCAGCAGCACGTGGCTGGGGTCAAGCGAGCCGGAGGTGCAGGCTGAGCCGCTGGAGCCCATGATACCCTTCTGCTCCAGCGAGAGCAGAAGCGACTCGCCCTCAACAAACTCAAAGCTGAAGTTCGCGTTGTTGGGCAGGCGCTGCGTGCGGTGCCCGTTGAGGCGCACGTGGTCCACCTCGGCCAAGACGCGCTCTATGAGGTGGTCGCGCAAGGCAAGCTCATGGGCTACGCGCGCATCGAAATCGGCCATACAGAGGTCGAGCGCCTTGGCCATGCCCATGATGCCCGGCACGTTCTCGGTTCCCGCACGACGCTTGCGCTCCTGTCCGCCGCCGTCGACAAAGCTCTTGGTCTTGAGCCCCTTGCGAATATAGAGGAAGCCCACGCCCTTGGGCCCGTGGAACTTGTGCGCAGAGGCAGAGAGCATGTCTACGCCCAGGTCAGCCACATCTATGGGCACGTGGGCAACGGCCTGGACCGCGTCGGTATGGAAGAGCACACCGTGGCTTTTGGCAATGGCGGCAAGCTCCTTGATGGGTTGGATGGTGCCTATCTCATTGTTGGCGAAGATCATGGTCGCAAGTATGGTGTCAGGCCTGATGGCCGCCTCAAAGGCCGTCGGGTCAACCAGCCCGCTCTCGTCCACGCCCAGGTAGGTGACCTCAAAGCCATGGCGCTCCAGCCAAGCCGTTGAATGCGACACGGCGTGGTGCTCGATGGCAGTGGTGATGAGGTGCTTGCCCTTTGCCTGGTAGGCATCGGCGGTTGCCTTGATGGCCCAGTTGTCGCTCTCAGTGCCACCGGCGGTGAAGTAGAGGTCCTGGGTTGGCACATTGAGGTGTGCGGCAATGCGCCTGCGGGCATCGGTCACCGCTTCCTTGGCGCTATTGCCAAGCCCATAGATGGAGGACGGGTTGCCGTAAGCCGTGGTGAAATAGGGGAGCATGGCCTCTACAACCTGGGGATATACCGCGGTGGTCGCCGCGTTATCAAGGTAGATCTGACGAGAGACCTGAGTGCTTGTCGTTGTTGTCATTGTCGCGTTTCAACCTCCTGAACCTGTTGGGGCGCCCCTCCCTACCGCAGCGGAAAACCAGCGGAGAGCACAGTATAGAACAACTCCCGTTTAATTCCTAGAGGATTACTATGAATTATTTTCTAACGATAAGGGCAGGGCAGGCTTCAGCCATCCTGCCCAAAACCACACACGTGTCGGCTAGATTGCCACGCTCCGGCTTCGCCTGCGCTCGCAATGACGGCGGGGGACGGGTGTGTGTCATGGGGTCGTATCTGTTGACACATTCGGAGAATGTGTCAACAGATACGACCCCATGACACATGACAAAAGGGACCGTCCCCCTTGTCAAGTCAATGTGTCAAAACAGTACCGTCCCCCTGTCACACAAAAAGAGGTTGTGCGCCAAAACGACGCACAACCTCTTTGCTGGCAGGCTAATCGGATACGGGTCAGCCGCTGGGTGGTTTAGGCGCCGGTCTTATCGTCATGGATTCCACCTTGCGGATACCATCGGCCTCGCGGTAGCTCAATGTCACACTGTCGCCTTCCTCAAGCATCAGTACGTCGAGCACCTCAGGCAAGGCGCAGTCATAGAAGTTTGCGTCGCCCTCAAGCACCAGGTAGAAGTGGGAGTTGCCGTCGATGACCGCCATGGCTATGCGTGTGACTGTGCCGGAGGCCTCAATGAGGTCCGGCCGCGAGGCTTCAGGGAGGATCACCCCGTTTGTCCTCAGCAATTCCAGGTAGTTACGTTGACACTCCTGGAGCGTGTCGCCCACAGCTACGTTCTGATAGCGTTGGATGTCGAGCATGGCATACATCTTGACCAGGCCGGCGGCATCCTTGAGCGCCATGAAGTAGGTTGGCTGGGAGTTTATGTTGATAAGCAGCGGGAAGGTCGCCTGGTAGCCCAGATGCTGTACCTGACCCTGAGCGGAGCGCATGGCTGACTCCTCCATGGCGCCGGCGATGGCGTAGTAGTGCGACTCTGCCGTGCGCTGGTTGACCAGCACAAAGCCTACGATGGAGTTATCGGATACCTTTGAGGTCACCCCGGTATACAGCCAGACGTCGTCGTCCTTGGCGATGTAGTTATAGCCAGAGGTGGTCTGCACCACACCCTCTTGACCGAGCCAGGAGTTGATCCAACCCCGTTGATAGGCGCCAGACCAGTTATATTGCTGGATGATCAGGTCAGCAGGGAAGACGCGGTCGACCCAGATGGGGCAGTCCTCAAGGGCGTAGTCGGTGCACTCGCCCGTGTTGGCATCGCAGAGCACCACCCTGTGGATGGTGGTGCCGCCAAACAGGCCAATGGTACGCTTCTGCACCGGGCAGACCCACCAGGGGTTGCCGTCGTCGTCGATCTCAAAGCTGAACTGATCAAAGAGGTAGAAGGGGTAGCTCAGCTGTACATGGCGGTCCACATTGCGGAAAAGCGGTTCGGACTGCGAGTACTTCATGGGTTTCTCAAGACGCACGATGTTGGCGTCCTGGGTGGTCATGTCTATGAGCACAAAGGCAGGCAGGCCCTCGGTCCGGTTGTTGAACCACTTGATGATGTCTGCGTAGTTCAGCGGGCTCACGCGCACGGGACGGTTCTGATAGTTGATCTGGCAATAAAGGTCAGAGATGACGAACTGGCTGACATACTCGGGGATGGCGCCCATGGTGCGGTTGCCCAGAAGCGCGGCGGAGTCGCGGTCGATGATGGGGATCTCAGAGTAGTTGACCTGCTGGATGTCCTCGGCAAAGGTGCTCTTATCGGTGACCAGCACAGATGCGTAGCGCTTGGCATTGCCCGGGTAGAAGGTAGCGGAGCCCAGAGCGCCTATGAGCCCGATGATGACCACGAATATGGGGATGAAGGCGAGCTTATTGAAGCGGTCCGACTTCTTGGCGTCAACCTCGAATTTCTCGTTCCCCTCCTGATACGCCTTTGAGCGCGAGCGCAGCAACAGGAAACTGGGCAGAAGGACCAATATCCCAAAGAAGTACCAGATATCGACGCTGTGGATGTTGAGCGCTGGATGGAACCACCAGTACGCGATCACTATGATCGGCAGGATGAGGATGAAGAACCAGCGTTTCAGGCGCTTGGTCAGGGCACGCTGTTTCCTGATCTGCTCCTCTACAGCTGGCGACCATTCACCTTCCGGGGTTTCCCCCTCTGCATCTTTCTCTTCTTGGGTCGGTCGTTTCATCTGCGGATTGAGCTGCATGCCCATCGCATTGAAGAAAGTATCCAAGTCCAGTTTGTTCTTTGCCATGTAGTTCTCCTAATCTGCGCTGGTCGTGGGTTGTCACAGGCGGGTTGCCCGTGACGGAATAACAATGACTCCTAGGGATCCGGAGGTGAAGGTGGCGCGATACCCATATAGACCGTGACCGTGCTCTTGGGGGTGAGCATGGTGCCGGCTCCTGGGTCTTGCCAGATTACCCTATCCAGCTGTGCTGTCAAGGCTGTTTCTTCCTTTTCGAAAAGCGGTACAAAGTCAAGGTCGAGCAGGGCGAGGCGCACCTCGTTCTCGCTTTTGCCGGTCAGGTCAGGCAAGGCTACTGGTTCTGGGCCTAGCGAAACGGTGAGTGTGATGGTAGAGCCCCTCTCAGCAACGCCGCCTCCGCGAGGAGCCTGATCCATGACTATGTCCTCTTCATACTTGCTGTACTGGCTCTCTGCGTATTCAACGGTGAAGCCGGCGCGCTCGATGTCATCCTGCGCCTTGCCCCAGTCTGCTCCAATCACGTTGGGTACCTGGACGGTGTCCTTGCCCTTTGACACATAGAAAGTGACCGTAGTGCCTTCTTCGACCTCTTCACCAGCTGCAACGTCCTGGTCACAGATCCTGCCGGGGTTGACCTCAGGGTCGAATTTCTCATCGCCGCGCCGCGCCTTGAGTCCAAGCGCCTCAAGCTCGTTCTCTGCGTTCTCTGGAGTCTTATTCCTGAGGTCCGGCACCGAGACGATATTTGGCGCCTTGGGCCCCGATGAGACCACCAGGATGATCGCCGAACCCTTGTCGACCCGTGTCTTCTTCTCTGGGTCGGTGGAGATGACCCGGCCCTTCTCGACCGTCTCGTTATTCTCGTACTGGGTAACGCCGGCCTTGAGCTCAAGCAGCTCGAGCTGCTCGCGCGCCTCGTCCTCTGTGACTCCTATCAGACTTGGTACTTCGACCTTGCCGTCGTCCCTGTTCAATAACGAGAAGAGCCCCACGATGGCTGCGATGACAACTACCAACCCGATGATGGTGCCGATGATGATGGTGGTGCGACGCTTGCGGCGTTGCTCTTCCTCACGGGCGCGGGATGTCGAGTGGATGTTGAGCGCCTGTTGCTGTTGCCCCATGACGGAGGGCATGACGGCCGTGCGGTTGGGCGGCTGTGCCCCATCCCTGCCTATCACAGGCAGTGCGGTGGCGGCGCCCATGATCCGGGTCTTCTCCGCCGGCCGCTCGACGTCTGTGTCAATGGGCCTGCCAGCTAGATAGTTATTGAGCGCCGTGCGCATCTGCTCGGCCGTCGAATAGCGGTCAAGCGGGTCTTTCGCCATGGCCCGCAAGATGATGGACTCCAGCTCAGGATCAAGCTCAGGGTTGTAAGTAGAGGGGGGCACAGGCAGCTCGTTGACCTGCTTGAGCGCCACTGATACGGCATCGGGAGCCTCGAAAGGCAACCTGCCGGTTGTGGTCTCATATAGCACGATACCCAATGAATAGAGGTCGGTTGCCGGTGTGAGCTGCTTGCCCTGCGCCTGTTCGGGGCTGACGTAGTAGGCGGTGCCCAACACGCTGCCGGTCTGGGTCATGGAGGATCCCGAGGCGCGGGCGATGCCAAAGTCCATGACCTTTGCGTTCCCGTCAGGCTGCACCATGATGTTGTGGGGCTTGATGTCCCTGTGGATGATGTCGTAGCCGTGGGCGACGCTTAAGGCTGCGCAGACCTGCGAGCCGATCTCGGCCGCCTTGCGCTGGTTGATGGCGCCACGCTGCTGGATGGCCGTCTTGAGGTCGGTGCCGCGGACGTATTCCATGACGATGAAATAGATGCTGTCCGAGCTCTCGTAGCCCCAGTCGTAGATGTTTACTATGTAGGGGCTCTGCAGGTTGGCCGCTGACTGTGCCTCCTGCTTGAACCGCGCTGCAAAGGTGGTATCGCTTGCATACTGCGGCAGCATCACCTTGATGGCGACAGTGCGTCCCAACACCTCATCGATAGCCTTATAGACCTCGGCCATGCCGCCGATGCCCAGCTTCTCAACCACCCGGTATCTATTGCCGAATACTCTGTCTATCAAGTCCTTCTCCCATGTATCTCAGTCTTACCTAATAGTATAACCTGTCTGTGTTGCGCGGGAGTCGCGCGGCTGCTTGTAAATAAGGCGTAGGAAAGCGCACGTCTTTTGGACGACAAGGGGACGGACTTGACAAGGGGGACGGGACTTGACAAAGGGGACGGTCGGTTTTGACAAGTCCCGTCCCCCTTGTCAAGTCCGTCCCCTTGTCGTCCAGGGATCGCCTAGTCACCGTAGACCCCTATCGCGGTCTGGAGCAGCTCGCGGGCCTTGGGCGTGGCAGCCCCGCCATAGGTCTGCTCGATGACAACGGCAACCACCACCGTGTGCCCGTTGACTTCCACAAAGCCCACAAACCAGGAGTCCTCCAGGTCATTGTTGGTCTCTGCCGTGCCGGTCTTCCCATACACGGTGTAGCCACCGATCTGCGCATCAACGCCGGTGCCCTGCAACACAACCTGCTCCATGGCCTTTTGGATGTCCGCAGCGACAGGTGCAGAAACCGCCTGGGAGAAGGTGGTGGGAACAGCTGTCCTGGTGACCTCGCCCTCAGGACTGACGATACAATCAAGCAGGTGGGGGGTCATCACCTTCCCATTGTTGGCGATACCGGCGCCTACCAACGCCATCTGCAGGACGGTGGCCTGTGGGCCAGCGGGACTGGCGTGTTCGCCCACCGGCTGTCCCACACCAGCCCAAGCGGTCTCCCAATCGGTCATCTCCTGGGGGTTGGGCATGAGGGACACGGTCACGTCGAAATCGGTTACCAGCCTCTGGTTGAAGCCAAAGGCGCTGGCCGTCTTGCAGAGCTGCACGGGGCCTATCTCATCTGCTACCTGCGCGAACACCGTGTTCGAACTCAGCGCGAAGCCCTGAAGCAGGCTCACCGTGCCATAGGCGTTGGAGTCAAAGCTGGTGATCCGGGCGCCGCCTATCTCTATGCTGCCCGGGGAGTCATAGCTGGTTTCAAGCGTGATCGAGCTGCCAGAGAGCGCGCTGGCAAGCGTGACCATCTTGAAGGTCGAGCCCGGCGCGTACAGCCCCTGGGTGGAACGGTTGAACAACCTGCTGTCACCGCCGCCCAGGCCAGTGCCGTCGTCGCCGATACCTGCGAGCAGGTCATCGACGTTGTTGTTATCGTAGGTGGGTGCGCTGGCCATGGCCAGGATGGCGCCGGTCTGGGCATCGAGCATCACCACGGCGCCGACCTCGCCGATAAGCACCTGCTCGGCGGCGGCCTGCAGCCGTGAGTCCAGGGTGAGGTACAGGTCGTTGCCGGGCACGTCCTTATCGGCAAGTACGTTGATCGCCGTGCCCCAGGAATCGAAATCGGTACGCCCCGCAAGCGTTTCGAAATAGACCCCCTCAATGCCGGTTGAGCCGTAGATGATCGAGTGGTAGCCCACCACATGTGCTGCCAGGGAATCCTGGGGGTAGATGCGGCGCCAACGGCCGTTCTCATTCAGCTCGCTGTAGGCTAGGACCACGCCGTCCGAGGTGAGGATGGCGCCGCGCTGCAGGTTGTTGTTGCGCTCTATGGTGTGGCTGTTGCCTGTGTCGCGGCGGAGGTTGTCAGCGTTTATCACCATGTGCCAGGTGAGGTTGCCTATGAGCAATGCGAAGAGACAGGCGAAGCCTGTGACAAGAAGCGTGAGGCGTTTGCCCAGGGTGACACGGCCAAGGACGCCACCGTCGAAGCTGGTCACGCCTATCAGCTCGGTGGCCTGACCGGTGCCGCTGTCGCCGGTGCGCAGCAGAAGGCCCACGATGATGAAACTGGCGAGCAGGGAAGAGCCGCCCTGCGCCATGAAGGGCAACGTGACGCCGGTCAGTGGGATGAGTTTGGTGACACCGCCCACAATGACAAAGGCCTGGAAGGCGATGGAGGTGGCGAGGCCAGCCGCGCAGAACGCGTCGACATCCGAGTTCGCCCGCGCGGCGATGGTGAAGCCGCGCACCATGAAGAGCACAAACAGCAGGAGCACTGCGCTTGCGCCGAGCAGGCCCATCTCCTCAGCGATGGCGCAGAAGATGAAGTCATTCTCCACAAAGGGGATGAACTCGGGCATGCCGCGGCCTATGCCGGTTCCAAAGAGGTTACCGTCCGCCAGAGAATAGAGTCCCTGGATGAGCTGGTAGCCGGTGGTGGTGCGATAGGCAAAGGGGTCGATCCAGATGGCGAAGCGCTGCTGGACATGGTCGAAGAAGAAGTAGGCCGCCGTGCCGCCCAGGGCGAGCAGCACCACGCCGGTGATGACATAGGTCCAACGGCCGGTGGCCACATAGATCATGACCAAAAAGAGCCCAAAGAAGAGCAGGGCGCTCCCAAGGTCGCGCTCGAAGATGACGATGACCAGGCTTATCGCCCACATGACAAGCAAGGGAGCCAGCGTGCGGAGGTCGGGGATGGTGAAGTTGCCCACGCGACGGCCACCCACGGAGAGCATCTCGCGGTTATCGGCAAGATAACCCGCCAAGAAGAGCACGATGCATACCTTGGCCAGTTCGCCCGGCTGGAAGGAGTAGTCCCCAAGGCTCAGCCAGAGCTTGGAGCCGTTGATCTCTGTGCCGACAAAGACCGGCAGAAGCAACAAGATGACGCCCGCCAACATGAGCGTGTATTTATACTGCGCGAGCTTGCGCACCGAGGGCACCAGCAGAAGCGTGAGCAGCATGGCCGCTATGGAGACAAAGAGCCAGAGTGCCTGGCGAGCTGCGAGCTCAGGCGCCAGGCGCATGACAAAGGCAAGCCCTGTCCCGCTGAGCACAAAGGTGATGGGCAGGACGGCCGCGTCGGCGTTGGGCGCTAGTTTACGTATGACCAGGTGCGAGGCTATAAAGGCGACAAAGAGGCCAAAAGGCACCGCGAGCGTCATCAGGGTCAGCGGCTGGCTGTCCTGCACAATGGCCAGGATGAACAGCAGGATAACAACGGGTGTTGCTGCAAGGAGGAGGGTGAGCTCTGTTGTGCGTCGACTCATCGACTCACCGTTTCTTCCGCTGTTGTTCCTCGTACTGGGTGACTATACGTTCAGCTTCATCCAGGGAACCCAGGCGGATCCCACTTTTGAGTTCGCCAACCGTGGTTGGGTTCAGCGAGTCGACCTTGATGGTGGTCTTGTGCTCCAGCCACTTCAGCTCAACGCCCATGAAGTCACCGGGAAGGCCGCGATAGACCGCCACATAACCCTCCTCGTCAATGAGGAAGGCCACATTGCGCGCATAACTGTACACGCCTCCCATGCTTGCGCCCACAAGTAGGACAAAGACGACCACAAAGGAGAGGATCCCCCATTTGAAGCGCTTCTTCTGCTTGGCGGCAGCCTGCTGACCGAGCTGGTCGACGTTGATGACGATGACCGTGGTATTGTCAAAGCCGCCGGCATTGTTCGCCGCTACTATCAGCGCATCCGCAGCCTCTTGCGAGTCGGGGTAATACTGCAGAAGCTCCTCGATCTCTGTGTCATCGAGCATGGTGTTGAGACCGTCTGAACAGAGTAGCAACCGATCGCCCTCATGCAGGCGTATCTCATACAGGTCAGGTTGTACACTGGCATCGGATCCCAGTGCGCGCGTGATGACAGAGCGGTTGGGGTGGAGGCGGGCCTCTTCTTCGGTGATCTTCCCTGTGGAAAGCAGTTCGCCCACCAGGGAATGGTCGCGGGTGAGCTGGCGAAGCTGTCCCTCGTGGACAAGATAGGCCCGCGAGTCGCCAACCTGCGCCAAGAGAAGCCGGTTGCCTTCGATAAGCGCAGCGGTAAGCGTTGTTCCCATGCCATGACGACCCAGGCCACGGCGGGCGCCGTCGATGACGCGCCTGTTCGCCTCGGTGACCGCATGACGCAGGGTATCGGGGTCAAGTTGGGTCAGCTGTGCCTCATCCAGGGTCTTGATGGCCAATTCGCTGGCTATCTCACCAGCTGCGTGTCCACCCATACCGTCAGCGATGACATAGAGCGGGGCCTTGACCAGGAGGCTGTCCTCGTTGTGGTCCCTGACGCAACCGATGTCGGTACGCGAGCCCACGGAAAGGCTTTTAGCAACGGGGGCTTTCATCGCAGGCTCACCCGCATGGTCACATCGCCGATACCTACGATATCGCCCTCTTCCAGCTGTTCAGGAGCTTTTATCAGGACGCCGTTAAGCGTGGTGCCGTTGGTGGAACCCAGATCCTCGATGATGAGGTTCTCAGCCAGACGGGAGAATCGGGCATGGCGCCCCGAGACAAAGGAGGCGGCAACCGTGATGTCTGCTCCCGGGGCACGCCCTACAATGACCGGCCCGTTGACAGCGATCTTCACACCACGCAGCTCGCGCGGCCCTTGTTCGACAGTGACGATCCAGTTCTCACTCTTGCGGTTCTGACCGCGTACCAGGCCGACCCCGGTGCGCATGACCACAAACAGGAACAGGAAAAGCAGCGCGATGAGCAGGATCCTTCCTGCGAATAACACGGTGTCTATCACTGCTGCACCCCATCCACTATCAGCGATCCCGGAACTCAAGCACGGTGATGCCAAAGGTTATCTGGTCGCCGTCGCGCAACAGCGCGGAGGTGATGGTGCTGCCATTGAGTTTGATGCCGTTGGTGGAGCCAAGATCGGAGATCTTCCAGGTGCCCAAGGCGTCCTGCGTGAACTCTGCATGGCGACGACTGATGTTTGCGTCCTTGATGGGGATGTCGCAGGAGCTGTCGCGACCCAGGACCAAAGGTGAGGTGGTGAAGGCATAGCTCTGCCCAGCGCTTAAATCAGAAAGCCGGGCCTGGCTGAGCACAGCCGGCGTTTCCATAAGCTCCGCAAGCTTGAGTTTGGCGGCATCCTGGCGAGTCGGGCTCTTCTCGTTACGGAACGGCGCCTCGTCTATCTCGTCTACCTCGGGGGCGGGCCTTTTCCTGCGGGGTCTCTTCTCGACCAACCCGTAGTACTCCATCTCCTCATTGCGGAGCTTCTTGATGATGGGGGCGGAGACGTTTTCTGCGATGACGTCGAACTTCCCGCTTCTCAGGTCCTTGTCCACAATGAAACGGACCAGTGGGCGCCCGTCGAACTTGAGGCCGTCCTGGGTGCCTTTGGCGACCAGGTAGGTCTCGAGCTCCGCGGCCATGGTGGGATAGAAGTTGAAGAGTTTGTGGTTGTCGACCTGGTTGACCAGCACGGTGAAGAGCGTGGGTGCATATTGCACGCCGGCTCCTACCAGCTTCTCATGCTTCATCTGCTTCTCGGCCCGCTTGGCGATCTGGGCGGGCTCTATGGGGCCACGGAACACCGTCCCGGCGGCGCGATCGAAAGCGCTGTCTAGGCCGCCTTCAAACCTGGAGATGACTCCCACTATCTATACCTCCTTGAGCAAGGTGTCCCTTGCGCGGACACCCAGCAGCGATAAAAGAAATACCAGTATAAACGATAAGACCAAGCCGATTCCGTCTTGTGTCGGATTTGTGAAGAGGAGGGGCAGGCCCAAGAGCAGCTGGTAACCCAGGCAGCCCAGCGCCAGGACGGCGGTTGCGAGCAGGGCGCCAAGGACCCGGCTCCACCTGCTTTCACGATGCGAAAGCGCGGCGGCGATCAGCGCGGCTAGGAGGAAGGCCGCCAGCGTGATCCAGGGCAGAGGGGTTGCGAGGAAACCGAGCAGGGCAGAGGGAAGCGAGCCCTGCTGCTCCGGGATGAGCAGCGCGGTACGCGCCAGGGTCTCAGCGCCGGATAACGCAGCGATGGTGATGAGCAGCAGGCCCTGGAGGCCTGTGGTAAGGATGGCGCGCCCCGGGCGCAGGAAGAAACCGGCGAGCAAAGGCAGGGCGAACCCCAGCCAGAGGAAGCCCAGCAGGGGTGTGAGCATGAGCAAGGTAGACTCAGGGCCGCCCTTTCTGCCGCAGAACAGCCACCAGGCCACCAGCAGCAACGTGAAGATGATGGCGATGGCAAGCTGCCCTCGGGCGAAGAGCCCGGCGATGAAGATGATACTGGCCAGGGCGCTGCCCAGGCGGGGGGCCAGAAAGGCGCCGAGCGCGATAAGCGCGACAATGACGATGAGGAGGATGAACTCGAGGTTGGTCTGCAGGTTGTCATAGGCGAGGAAGAGGTCGAAGCCGCTCATGCCTGTGCAGGCGAAACTGCCGCAGGCAATCGCTGAGATCAGGCGCCCCAGGGTATTCTGCGTCCGCCGGGAGAGACGCTCCCAGGGAGGTGGGAGGGCAACGGGGGGATCCGACTGGTTGGTATCGTCATAGGACTGCTGTGGCGGGTCTTCCTGATGCCAGGTATCCGTTGTTTCCACCTCGACAAGCTCGCGGTTGTTGACGTGGTATTTGAGCCATTTGCGGCCTGCCTTCACGCTGCCGAGGAAGAAGCTGACCTGGGCGATGAAGTCGGCCACGGAGTCGAAACGCTGCCACTTGTCGGCGAGCAGCGCCTGGATGATGATCTCGTCCGCCTCGGGGTTGAGCTCGGGGCGCAGCGTGGAGGGCAGGGGCAGCGGCTCGGCGAGGATGCGGTCGAGGGATTCGAAGATGGTGGGCGCGTGGAAGGGGCTGGTGCCGGTGAGCATTTGATAGAGCAGCGATGCCAGCGCCCAGAGGTCGGTGCGGTTGTCCACGCCTTGTTGCAGGAGTTGTTCAGGGGGCATGTAGCCAAGCGTGCCGCCCTGGGGCTCTGCGAAGCCGGCGGTGCCGGAGAGTTGGCTGAGGCCAAAATCGCTGACCTTGCTGTGGCCCTGATGGTCGATGAGGATATTGTCTGGCTTGATGTCCAGGTGCAGCACCTGGTTCTCATGGGCGTACTCAAGGGCTGCTGCGACATCGCCGATGATGGTAGCGATGACATCGAGGCTGAGCAGCTGGGGGCTCTCCTTGAGCAGCGTGCCCAGGCTGGGGCCGTCGACGTACTCCATGATGATGAGGGCCTCGGTGCCGGTGACCTGGAAGTCCAATACGGTGACGATGTGCGCGTCATTGAGCAGCGCCGCCGTGCGGGCCTCCTGAATGCCCGGGAGGTCGGTGTCACTGACGGAAAGCGGGATACGCTTGATGGCGACACGGCGCTGCAGCCTGGTGTCCCAGACGATGTCGACCGTGCCGAAAGCGCCGGTGCCGGTGCTTTCCAGCGGGCGGTAGCGGTTGAGGATGAGCGGCTCAAGCAATAGGTATTTCTCCTCTATAAAGGGTCTTCTACGTCTGATTATGCTGAAAAAATTATACCATTTCTACACTTTCGCTGACGGTACCCGGCTCTGCTATACTGCATGAAGAGGGCTATCAAATAGAGGAGGTCACTACTATGAACATACAGGTGTATGAGAACGCGGCGCAGATAGGCAAGGCCGCCGGCGCACTGTTCGCCGCCAAGATAATCGAAAAGCCCGCGTGTGTGCTGGGTATGGCAACCGGCTCTTCTCCGCTGCCCACCTATGCGGCGCTGGTGGAGCTGTATGAGCAGGGTGTGCTCGACTTCAGCGAGGTACGCAGTTTCAACCTTGATGAATATGTGAGCATCGACCGCTCCCATGAGCAGAGCTACTACCGCTTCATGTTCGACAACCTGTTCTCCAAGGTCAATATAAAGGCAGAGAACGTCCAGGTGCCGTATCCCGTGTCACCCGACCCCAACAGCGACTGCGCTGCTTATGACGCAGCCATAGACGCTGCCGGTGGCATAGATCTGCAGATACTGGGGATAGGAAACAACGGGCATATCGCCTTTAACGAGCCAAGCGCAGTCTTTCCGTTTGGCACCCATATAGTGGACCTCACACAGAGCACCATCGAGGCCAATAAACGCTTTTTCGCCTCTGCAGACGATGTGCCGAGAAAGGCCATCACCATGGGCATAGGTTCCATCATGAAGGCGCGCGAGGTGATGATCATCGCAACTGGCGCGGCTAAGGCCCCGGCGGTCAAGGCCATGCTGCAAGGCGATGTGGATCCGCAGTGCCCTGCCTCCATATTGCAATTACATCCTGCTGTGACGGTGTTCCTCGACACAGAAGCCGCCGCCCTGCTCTAGCATCAGGCGTAGAGCTCTGTCTCTACCACCAGGTCGTTCTTTATCTTGCCCACCAGTCTCTGCAGGGCGTCTATGCAGTTGGGGCGTATGTCGGCGCCTATCAGCACATACATGATAGTGTCGCCCACTTTGAGCGTGCCTTCATTCAGCCAGACCCTCACATAGTAGATGCCCGGCCAGGTCAGCGCCTCCGCAATGGCTGCGTCCACCCCTGCCGCGTCATAGGAGAAATCCACGGCACACACCTCGCCCAAGCCCTGGATGCCCTCGCGTACCTGCTTCTTGGGGGTGACGCGCACCACGCCGTTGTGGGCAAGGAACATGCCGCAGTCCTTGGCACAGGGGTCAGCCTTGGCTTCTCGCAGCCACAGGTCAAGGGAGGGTTCAGGGGTGGTCATGGTGGTTCCTTTCAAAGGTCTGCCGGGCGGTACAGAGGGGAGCTATATCCTCAACTGCGTATAATAAAGCAATCCGCCTCGCAGCGCCAGGACAAGTGTCAATGGGGACGGATGTGACAAAGGGGATGTGACAAAGGGGACGGTACGACATGGGGCAGTGTGTCATGGGGTCGTATCTGTTGACACATTCTCAAGAGAATGTGTCAACAGATACGACCCCATGACACACTTACCGTCCCCCTGACACATGTCTCGCCCGTCCCCTTGTCTCGCCGAACCGTCCCCTTTGTCACATCCGTCCCCATTGACTCCTCAAAGAGGGAGGGGAGGGAAACCCGCTTCCCTCCCCTCGACAACGTTCTTATCGTTAGAGTCTATGACAGATTGAGCTTGTTGGTCATGAAGTGGCGGGTGAGGATATAGAACACCACGGCCGTAACCAGGTAGCCGACACAGAACGTACTGGTGGTCATGAGCACCATTGAGTCGACAGCTCCGGCTATCTGGCTCAGCGCAGTTATCAAGTCTGTCACATACATGCTGGATGAGATGGCAGCGATGCTTTGGGCCTCCATGGTCAGAGGCCCTGCGATGAGCAGGAGTTGGATGGTGCTGAGGATCTGCACGGCGAAGTATACGATGATGAACGCGAGCACGGTTCCGCCCAGGCGGCTCTTTGTCAGGTTGGGTCCAATGGCCATGGCTGAGTAGCACATAAGCAGGCTGCTCAGGCCCGACAGCAGGAGGATGGCAACCAGGCAGAACAGCCAAAGCCCTGGATTGAAGCCGAACCCTACCACTTCTTGCCAGGCCCATGGGATACGCCAGAGCTCGCTGATCCAGCCCGCAGGCAAGGTAAGCAGCAGAACACTGAGTAACACCACCACACAGCTGGCAACAGACCATACAAGCGCAGCGATCAGCTTGCTGATGATGTGTTGGTTGGCTGTGACGGGGAGGGTGAACCAGAGGTAGCCCTCGTTGCCGAGCATGCGGTAGAAACGGATGAGTATGACAACCACGGTCATCACAAAGACGGCAACGATCAGCAGCACATAGAGCAAGATGGACAGCGAGGTGATGATATCCTGTAAAAAAGGTAGTGCGTCTAGAAAGGCGATGAATGTCCGCCCATTGAAGGGAACAACGACGGCATTGAGCGCAGCCACAACAAGCAGCGCTGCATACATCAACAAGAAGATACGCGCCGTTGCCTTGAACTCGTACTTAAGCAGTTTGCCTAACATCTGAATACCTCCCTGAATACCTCATTGACGCTCTTCCCGGTCTGCTCACGCAGGCTGTCTACGCTGGTCACACGCTCAACATAACCGCCCCAGAGGAAGATAACGTCATCTAGGACCTGCTCGATGTCGTAGATCAGATGGGTGCTGATAACCACGGTGCCGTCCTCATTGTAGTTGCGGATGATGGTCTCCAGAATGAAGTCGCGCGCCGCTGGGTCAACGCCGCCAATGGGCTCGTCCAGCAGGTAGAGTTGCGCCTTACGGCTCATGACCAGAGCCAGCTGCACCTTCTCCTGCGTGCCCTTTGACAGCGACTTGAAGGTACTGCCCGTTTCGATGCCCAGCGCCTGCAGCATCTCGGTGGCCTTTGTCCGGTCGAAGTCCTGGTAGAAGTCCGCGAAAAGCGCCACGCAGTCCTTCACCTTCATCCAGCTGTCAAAATAGGTCCTGTCCGGCAGATAGCTGACCATGCCCTTGGTCTGCGGGCTCGGCTTCACGCCGTTGATCTGTATCTGCCCCCTTGTGGCGACAAGCAGACCACTTGCGATCTTGAGAAGCGTTGTCTTGCCGCTGCCGTTGGGGCCCAAAAGGCCAACGATGCGCCCCGGCTCAAGCGCTATATTGACGTTGTTCAAAGCGACTGTCGAACCAAAGCTCTTGGTGAGGTTCTGTGTAACCAGCAGGGGGTTGGGGCTCATCTAGCTCACCTCCGTTACCGTCTCAGGCGCTGCTGTTCCAGCGCTATCTGTGTCAATGCTGGGCGGGTCCGCAGGACGGCTGGCCTGAGACATCAGCATATCAGCCGCCGCATCGCGCTCGATCCCCAAACTCTGCATCCCCGTGAAATACTGCTCGATGTACGCGCCGGCGATGCGCTGCTTCACTTCCATAATCAACCCTTCATCCGTTGTCACTGTCCGACCACTCGTCCGCTGCGTGTTCAAAAGCCCCTGGGCTTCTAGCTCAGCCAATGCTTTCTGCATGGTGTTGGGATTCACGCTGGCCTCAAGCGCCAGCACGCGAACGCTGGGCATGTTAGACCCCAAAGGGTAGGCGCCGCTGAGTATCCCCCTTTGGATCAACTCAACCAGCTGAGCATAGATAGGCCGGTCGGCGGTAAATGTCCAGTTCAATGCACACCTCCTTCACTCTGCCGTACCTGTTCCTTTTGCAGTACCTCTGTACTGCCGTACTGCCTCAGTACTCCTTCTGTACTACTGTACTAAGTACTTAATACAATAATACAGTAAAAGCGCAGAGTCAAGTGCTCTATCAAGAAAAGGTAAAGTTGGTAAGAAGGACAAGAAGGATAAGAAGAGTGGCATCTTCGGCCCAGCGCGTAGTAAAAAGGCGCGCGGCACCCGCATGCCAGGCGTGGCCATCCCATGCGCGCCCTTCAGAAAGAATAGCTCTAAACAAACTCTATCTTGAGTCTCTTGTTCATGCCTTTCGCTATCTTCGCCAGGGTTTTCACAGAAGTGTTTATATTTCCAGACTCGATTTGACTGATGGTTTTCTGAGGGACATGGGCAAGCGCAGAAAGCTCCTGTTGTGTTATCCCTTTGTCTTTTCTAGCAAGGTAGACCGCTCGCATAGCCTGGTACTCTCCTTCGCTTTCTATGAAAGCTTCGCGAAACTCAGGATCCTGCATGCGCTCTCGCCTGTATTCTTGATAGTTCATCGCCAGCGCCCTTTCGCCTATCCTAGTATTACTCGCTCTCAGAGTATATCCAATAGGTAATAATATAACAACTACGTAATATTTCTACGAACCGAGAAAGTACCAATCCATCAACGTGGTACCAAAGAAGAGGGCAGTTGCTATACCCATACAAAGCGCCGGGCCAAAAGGGAAGTGCTCCTTTCTGCCCTTCCTCTCAATAACTATAAGCCAGGCGGCATAGATCCCGCCTATCAGCATGCCAATGCAGGTAGCAAGCAGCGCTCCCTGCCAGCCAAGCAGGAAGCCTGCGGCAGCCATGAGCTTGATGTCGCCGCCCCCAAAGGCGTCGCGGGCAATGAGGTTGATCAGCAGCAGGGGCACGCTCACGCAGAACAAACCAATAACGCGGCTGACAAGCGCGACCGCTGGGATAGCAAAGACCGCCACTACCCCACACCCCAACAACGCGACATTCAGCCAATTGGGGATCTCCGAGGTACGCGCATCGATCAGGCTGATGGTCAGCAGGATGCCGATCACCGCAGCATGCAAGATGATGGCAAGTACCAGAGCGGCGTCACTACCAAGTGCATCAGAGATTTCAATGACCACAAGTGCATCAGAGATGTATTGCATGACCATGCTGTGAAACAGCAGTTTACACATCCTATTTCACGGTAATCGCAAGCTTGAGGCCAAAGGCATCAATGACTTTTCGGACGGTGTCAAAAGAGGGGTTTCCTTCGGATGAAAGAGCCTTGTAAAGACCCGGGCGTGTTATCCCGATATCCCTGGCTAAAGCGGACACCCCTTTTGCACGCGCTATGTCACCAAGAGCCACTTTGAAGAGATAGGGATCATCGTCTTCTAATACTGCTTCAAGATACCCTGCTATACGCTCGTCACTGTCAAGGTAATCGATAATATCCCAATCAAGCAGTTCTTTCCTTGCCATACCTGCCACCTTTTCAGTCAGTGTACTCACTCAGTAATCGCCTTGCTTCTCTAATGTCTCTCTCCTGCGATGACTTATTACCACCAACTAACAGGATAATAATCTCACTCTGAGCATTCGTGAAATAGACTCGATATCCCTGGCCATAATCAATCCTGAATTCATGGATACCGCGCCTACTGATTTTGTGTCTCCGAGATTCCCTAGCTCAATACGTCGAATACGTTTCACAATTCGGTCGGATGCTCGCTTATCTCTCAGCCGCCTTAACCAACTGGCGAACTCATGGGTCATCCGTATCTTTATGTGAGGAGTGTAAACTATAGTTATCACCTTGTCAAAACTGGAATACCTACCCTCAGTGTAGCGCGCAGCCGCCCATAACAGTCTGCTACCAGAACACCTACCCACCACATATAGCCCACAATCGCATACAATAGTCAGGCAGCCTGCCTGGCCTTCCGCAAAGCTTACGCAAGTCCAAACCCAAGCTGCCGCTAAACTAAAGCTGGCCTTCCAAAGGAAGAAGCTCCATGTCTGAACCAACAACGCCAGAAAGCCCCAAGAAGCCTTCCACCATCCTCCGCACATTGCATTATTACTGGCAGGCCACCCGAGTCCAATGGCCCATGTTCCTGCTCGCGGTCATCTCAACTCTCGCCTTTGTCTTCTTCCTCACCTTTGTGAACCCCTATGTGATCGCTCTTATCGTCGACAAAGTAGCAGAATCCCACATCGGCTCCCAGGAGGTCTTCACCGTCTTTGGCCCCTACATCCTCATGCTGGTGGGTGCCAATGTACTAGGGCAGCTGGGTAGCAAGCTCCAGGACTACAGCGTGTGGAAGCTGGAGATCCGCGCTAGCTACCTGCTGGCAACCCGCGCCTTCGACACGCTCTCCAACCAGTCCATGACCTTTCACTCCAACCGCTTTGGCGGCTCGCTGGTCAGCCAGACCCAGAAGTTCATGAGCGGCTACGCCACGCTCATGGAATGCCTCATCTACGCCGTCTTCCCCATTGTGCTCTCCGCCACCTTCACCATCGTCATGCTGGTGGGCACCGTGCCCCTCTACGTGGCCATCCTCAGCGCACTGCTCGTCATCTACGTGGTCGCGGCTTACCTCCTGTACAAGCGCGTCCTGCCACTTAACCGCGGCGCGGCCAGTGCGCAAAACGCGCTTTCAGGCGAGCTTTCCGACAGCATCACCAACATCCAGGCGGTCAAGACCTACGGCCGCGAGGCCTACGAGCGCGGCATCTTCGACTCCGCCAACCGCGACGTAGTGGCCGCCGATTCGCGCCGCATGCGCTCCTCAACACTGCGCGGCGCCATCACCAGCACCATCATCGTGGTCATCATGACACTGGTGGTCATCTTCATCACCGGCGGCAACGCCTGGTTCGGCATCAGCGCCGGCACCCTCATCATGCTCTTCAGCTACACCTACGCGCTCACCATGCAGTTCAACCGCATCAATATGACCTTCCAGCAGATCAACCGCGGCTTTGGCGACGCGCATGACATGACCCTCGTCCTCGACGAACCCACGCTGGTGGCAGATGTCCCCCAGGCCCAGGACCTCGCGGTGACAAAGGGGGCCATCGACTGCAACAACCTGACTTTCTGGTACGCAGACGCTAACGAGGAAAGCAAGGTCTTCCGCGATTTCTCCCTGCACATTCCCGCGGGGCAACGCCTGGGGCTGGTGGGGCGTTCCGGGTCCGGCAAGACCACGCTGACCACGCTGCTCCTGCGGCTTTCCAACCTGCAACAGGGCAACATCTGCATCGATGGCCAAGACATCTCCCAGGTCACCCAGGTCAGCCTGCGCCAACAGATCGCCTACGTACCCCAGGAGCCGCTGCTTTTCCACCGCACGGTGCGCGAGAACATCGCCTACGGTTTCCCCTGCGCAACTGAGGAGCAGATACGCGACGCGGCCGTCAAGGCCAACGCGCTGGAGTTCATCGAGCAGTTGCCCCAGGGCTTTGAGACCATCACCGGCGAGCGGGGCGTCAAGCTCTCCGGTGGGCAGCGCCAGCGCGTGGCCATCGCCCGCGCCATACTGGCAAATCGCCCCATACTGGTGCTGGACGAGGCAACGGCAGCCCTGGACTCTGAGAGCGAGCGGCTGATTCAGGAAGCGCTGCGCAACCTCATGGAGGGCCGCACCTCCCTGGTGGTGGCGCATCGGCTTTCCACCATCGCCAGCCTCGATCGCATCATCGTGCTCTCCGGTGGCCGCATAGTGGAAGACGGCACCCATGCCCAGCTGGTCAAAGCGGGTGGCGAGTACGCCTATCTCTGGAGTCGCCAGACCGGCGCCTTTTTGGTGGACCAATAAACTGGATCAGCGCTTCTGTTTCTGCCCCACCCCTTTGTCGCATGACAAAGGGTATGACAAAAGGGACCGTCCCCTTTGTCATATTCTCGTGAAATATAAAAGAAGCCCTGTCTCTCAGGCGCATTCTCCTTGGCTGAAAACGGGCAAATCAGGTACCATGATTCCCACGATGAATGATGATAGGAAAATACATACTAAAGTACCGATAGTGTTGCCATTAGTAGAGCTGGAAGCCAAACCAGAGGAAGAGCTGGAAGAAGAGCTTGTAGAGGAACGGAAGGGCAAGCTCCGGCTCAAGGCTCTGTGGATCACTCTGGGCATTGTCTTTGGGCTGCTCATCATCGGCTACGGCATCTCGGTGTATTACTTCTCATCCCACTTCACCTTCAAGACCGTGATCGACGGCACCGATTGCTCGCTGAAGACCGTTGAGGAAGTCGAAGGGGTCATCAGCAGGCGGGTCGACGGTTACGAGATGCTGGTCACGGGGCGCGACGGCCTGCGTTTCTTGCTGACGGCCAGGGATGTGGGATTGCGTTATGTGTCCGACGGGCAGGTAGACAAGATACTGCAGAGCCAGAACCCGTTTCTGTGGTTTGTGCCGGTATTCAAGAGCGACGCCGCCACCAGGCAGACAACAAGCCCCAGCGTGAGTTATGACAACAGCAAGTTCAATACAAAGATGCGGATGCTCGACCTGTATAACGAGACAAGGATGCGGCTTCCAACCGATGCCTATGCGGTGTTCGAGGGATCCCAGTACGTTGTCCATCCTGAGGATCTGGGTAGCACCTTTGTCGAGGGGCTGCCAGAGAAGGCGATCCAGGACGCCTTGCTGGTCATGGGCCTGGAGGTTGACCTCAATGAGGTCGACTGCTACACCACACCCGAGGTCTACGCAGATAACGCGGCGCTGTTGGAGAAGATCGATACCTGGAACACCTATGCCTGCTTTGCTGTGACCTATACCTTTGGGGATAAGACCGTGCAGCTTGACGCGTCGACAACCATGGATTGGGTCATACACGCTTCAGAGAGGAACTGGAGCGACTACTACGGTTACGATAACTACTACGGCTACTATGACTATGAGGTCCTCTGGGACTACGTCATAGAAGCAGGGGGAGAATACTACACGCTGAACCTGGCCGCTGTGAAAGCCTGGGTGCACAACCTTTCGGTAACGTATGATACGGTGGGAACCACGCGGCGTTTTATTGACGCCCACGGCGTGGAGAATGTGGTGGAAGGCGGCGCCTGGGGTTGGGAGATCAGCGAGAAAGCCGAGATATGGGAGATCTATGACGCGTTCTGGTATCACACCGGTCTGACACGCAAGCCCATCTATGCGCAGGAGGCGGTAGAATACGTCCAGCCCGGAGAGGCTGACTGGGGCAAGACCTATATCGAGATAGACCTGACCGAGCAACACATGTTCTACTTTGTAGATGGTGAGAACGTCTTTGAAGCAGATGTGGTCACCGGCGCTCCCTGGGGCGGTCGCGCGACTCCTCAAGGTGTCTACAGCGTTCTGAATAAAATGAGCCCTGCAAAGCTGGTTGGTGAGATCCAGGCAAGCGGCAAGCCAGAGTATGAGACCTGGGTCACGTATTGGCTGCCATTCACCTGGGCTGGTCATGGCATGCACGATGCGAACTGGCAGCCGTGGTTTGGTGGCGACCTGTATACCTATAACGGGTCACACGGTTGTGTGAACATGTACTACTATGACGTGCAGGAACTGTACTTCATGGTTGAAGTGGGCACCCCCGTCATCCTTCATTACTGATCACCTTCAGCAAAACAGAACGGCCCTCTGCATGAGAGGGCCGCCAGGGTTTGCCTTATGGATTGGCGCTCAGGCGCGAACCACCTTGCCGGCCTTGAGGCACTTGGTGCAGACGTTGGCACGCTTGACGTGACCGTCCTGGTTGATGGTCACCTTCTGCACATTGGGACGATACACGCGGTTTGTCACGCGATGCGAGTGGCTGACGTTACGCCCCGCCACGGGATGCTTGCCGCAGATCGCACATACTTTAGACATCTCGAACTCCTTATATCCTCTTGACCGCAGTCATTGTTCACGGTGGTGGTCGGAGGCGGACTTGAACCGTCGACACGCGGATTTTCAGTCCGCTGCTCTACCGACTGAGCTACCCGACCATTTACCTACTTGTCAGAGCTAGAGAACAGTTGTTCATCTTGCCCGTCCGAGCAGCGGAACCGCTGCTCATTCCAGGGGTGTCCGCAAGCGTCCACCCGTCCTTCGCTGAAAACGTGCCACTGGCACGTTTTCCGGGCGCTCGGACCCAACTGAGCTACCCGACCTAACTCAAAGCCCTGCGTTTTGAGCGCAGCTTTGTAATTCTACCATCACAATAGAATCGGTCAAGGGTTGCTCCAATCAGGCGCCCGATCAGGTTGCTCAGTTTTAGTGCCACTTAATGCCGCTTTATCAATAAGCCTTATTGTTGTTTTAAGTGAAGGATATATAATTAATACAGGAACAATTTGTGAATCAAAGAGGTCTCTGTGGGGAGCGGCGTTTACTAAGAAGCCGATAGTAATAGCCGAGCATTTATGGCGTTAAAGGGAGAGGGACAATCAAATGATGAAGAAAGTGTTGGCAGCACTGCTATCGATACTGTTGTCGGTAGGGATGTTTGCTGCCATTTTGACACTGTCATACGCTGCGGGGGGCAATGTTGGGCCACGCCCCAATACCTACGATGACCCGGCAACAGGCATCTATGTCTCTCCAGATGGCAATGACGCTACTGCAACCGGCTCCATAGATGCTCCCTATAAGAGCATCAACACTGCACTGGCCGCTGCATCGCCCGGTGACACCATAGTCTTGCGCGGTGGCACCTACCAGGAGGGCATCAATGTCCGCGTCCGCATAGCTGATATCACTATAAAGTCAGCCAAAGGGGAGTGGGCGATAATCGACCTGACCACCTTCGACCCCGGCCATGACGATGACTCCGGCGTCTGGTTCTATCCCGGCTCATCAGGCGGCAAACTGCAGGCGGTCGAGGTCATGGGCGGGTTCTATGCGGTCTGCATAGATACCGAGTGGGACTGGGTGGAGCCTGGCTTCCCGCCTGGGCCCGGCGTGTCCAACGTCATCATCGAGGACTGCATACTGCATGATTCCCGCTACGACGTGGTGAAAGTCAAGCCCAACTGCAATGACATCATCATCCGTTATAACGAGATATACAACTCTGGACAGGCTTTCACCCCTCCCTTTAACGGAGAGGACAACGCCGAGGGCATCGACAACGTCAATGGTGACAGGATGCTGGTGCAGAACAACTACATCCATGACATCTGCAGCAATGCGATCTATGCCAAAGGCGGCGCGACCAACGTGATAATAGAGAACAACATCGTCGAGTGCGCCTACGGTGCCGGGATCATGCTCGGTTTTGATACCAGCCCGGACTTCTTTGACCTTGACGCGAATCCCAACTACTACGAGAACATCGGGGGCATTGTACGCAACAACCTGATTATCGACACAGGCTGGGAGGGCATTGGCCTGTATGCTGCCAAAGACGCCCAGGTCTACAACAACACCCTGGTCAATGTGGGCAACGGGGAATTCAGCCGCAGCGCTATCTACTTTGGCATCGCCACACAGGACTGGGATAACGTTGACGGCTGCCCACCAAGCATCAACCCCAACATCCACAACAACCTCATAAGCCAGCCGTCTTCTTTCACCAACCAGATGATAGGGATCCGCTATATCACCGACTTCCATTTCTATCCCACTGACATATATGGGGACCTGTCAGCCCTTGACGGCATGCCAACCATGAACAACAACAGCTACTACACAGATGGCAAGAGCGCGGCCTTTACCGACAACCGCCCAAGCAGCCCCTTATCAAACGCAGGGCTGGCCGCGTGGCAGGCCCACATCAGCGGCGACACCGGCTCGCTGGAAGCTGACCCGACCCTTGACGCAGACTATATGCCAACCAATCCACTGTGCAGCGACATGGGCCTGCTCTACCCCCTGATTGTGGGAGCCGGCGCCCTGTCGACTGACAAGGACATCACCGCATTCACGCTGGCAGGCGAATCCGCCACAATCACTGGCACAAGCATCTCTGTCACCGTCCCCTACGGGACCGACGTGACAAGCCTGACGCCCGCAGTCACCCACACAGGCGCCAGCTACGCGCCAACGGGCGCTCAGGACTTCAGCTCCTCCGTAACCTACACGGTAACGGCTGCAGATAGCACAACCAAGGCCTATGCCGTCACAGTCACGGTTGCTCCTCCGCCCACGTACTCACTCACAGTCACCGCGGGCGCCGGTGGCGACGTGTCCGGCACAACAACCGGCAGCTACACAGAAACCACGGCCATAAGCGTGACCGCCACACCGGATACGGACTTCCATTTCACAGAGTGGACGATAAGTGGCGCGTCAATCACGGGTGGCAACTCCGCTAATCCCGCGACCTTTGCCATGCCGGCAGGTTCCGTGACGCTGACCGCCAACTTTGAGGCAGATACGGTGCCGGTGACCCTGTCAAGCATCGCAGTGACAGCTGGGCCCACCAAGACCACCTACATAGAAGGCGAGCTGCTCGATCTAAGCGGTCTGGTGGTCACGGCTACCTACAGCGACAGCTCCACTGCCAACGTCACCTCTCTGGTCTCCACCGTCCCAACCGCAGGTACGGCGCTTGATACGGTGGGCTCGCAGAGTATCGCGGTGAGCTACACAGAAGACAGTATCACCAGGTCCATCTACTTCAGTGTCACGGTGACCGCTGCTCCGCCCGCACCGGTCTACAGCATCTCGCTGAGCATTATCGGGACACATGCCTTCACCCCTGCCGTGTCTGGTTATACAGCTCAGACGGGCATTCCCGTTATCGTGTCAAACACGGGCAACCAGCCCACCGGGGCGCTAGACGTCACCTTGAGCGGCACAGACGCCGCGGCATTCGAGCTCAATGCAGCCACGCTGGCAAGCATAGCCGTCAGTGGTACAGACGGCTTTGAGGTTGCCCCCGTCACCGGCCTTACCACAGGCACGTACACGGCAACCATCACCGTAAGCGGGGGCTTTGGCATCTCAGAGGACTTCGTCGTGAGTTTCACGGTTGCTGACGTGCCGACCTTCTCGTTAACAGCTAATGCGGGCTCTGGCGGCACGCTGTATGGAACCGCGACCGGCTATTACGAGGAGGACGCGGCCATAAGCGTGACAGCCATAGCGGATCCAGGCTCCCACTTCACTGACTGGACGATCAGCGGTGCCTCCATCACCGACGGCAACACGGCCAATCCCGCTACCTTCAGCATGCCCGCGGGCGCGGTGGTACTGACCGCCAACTTCGAGGCGGATGCGCCACCGGTGACCCTGGAAAGCATCGCAGTGACAGCTGGGCCCACCAAGACCACCTACATCCAGGGCGAGCTGCTCGATTTGACCGGTCTGGTGGTCACGGCTACCTACAGCGACAGCTCCACTGCCAATGTTACCTCCCTGGTCTCCACCGTCCCAACCGCAGGTACGGCACTTGATACGGTGGGCTCACAGGTTATCACGGTCAGCTACACCCAAAGTAGCATCACCAGGACCACAACCTTCAGTGTCAGCGTCACTACTGCCGCACCACCAACCTACTCGCTTACCGCCACGGCAGGTGCCGGCGGCACCGTATCCGGCACAGTGACCGGCAGCTACCCGGCAGGAACGGCCATAAGCGTGACAGCCATAGCGGATCCAGGCTCCCACTTCACTGACTGGACGATCAGCGGCGCGTCCATCACGGGCGGCGACACAGCCAATCCCGCTACCTTCAGCATGCCTGCGGGCGTGGTGGTACTGACGGCCAACTTCGAGGCGGATGCGCCACCCAAAAAGCCTGTGACAGGTATCACCGTGACCGGCGCCAGCGGTGCCACATCTATCGACACCTGGGGTGGGACCCTGCAGCTATCGGCTACCGTTGTTCCAACCGATGCCTGGGACAAGGCAGTCACCTGGAGCATAGAAAGCGGCTCGGAGTTCGCCTCGGTCAATTCTGGAGGTCGGGTGACAGCACTAGACAACGGCACAGTTGTGATACGCGCCACAGCCCAGGATGGCTCTGGCGTGTATGGTGAGATCACGTTGACCATCACGGGGCAGGAAGAGGTCATTGTCCCTCTCATCTACACCACGCTCACCAACTTTGGCACATGGACGGGATCGGGTACAGTTTCCGGCAAGGTAGATGCGGATGCCAGCAAGTTCGGGCGACTGACGCTCAACGGAAATGTGGTCAACCCAGCCAACTACACGGTAACCAGTGGCAGTACCATCATCACCTTGAAGGAAAGCTACCTTAAGGCCCTGGCAAACGGCTCCTATATCTATATCGCGGAATTCAGCGACGGTTATTCCGAGTACATCAGGCTGACGGTCTCAGTGCTGGGTAATACCAACACTAATACCGGCGGCAGCGGCACTGGCGCGCAGACAGGCGATGAATTCAACCAGCAGGCCCTGCTGGGCTTTGGTACACTTCTGGTGAGCACGGTGAGCGCACTGCTACTGATGTTTCTGCGCGCTTATCGCAGCAGGAGTAATCGCCAATAACTTTAGGGAGCGGATAACAGAATGAAGTATGAAAGCGGGACCACTGAGAAGAACGCAGCCCTGCACTGCGCTGAGATGATGGCAGCGGCGGCAAGGACAGCGCCCAAGGCCTGCGGCATAGACCTGGTAGATACCCTGGTGCTCGGCGATGACGATAAGAGCGCCCTGACTACCGCCATGCGGGAGATAGGCACAAGCGAGGACAGGCCCTTCTTCATCCGCGATGCAGGAAATATAGACGCCTGTCACTACGTGGTGCTCATTGGGGCGGGAGTCAAGTCCCGAGGGCTGAACTGCGGATTATGCGGCACTGAGAACTGTGCGGCAGCGCATAAAGCGGGTGTCAGCTGTGCCCTGGCGGTCAATGACCTGGGTATTGCGGTAGGTTCGGCCGCGGCGACCGCCATGGACCACCGCATCGACAACCGCGTCCTCTTCACCGCCGGCATGGCAGCGCTCAAGCTCAAGCTGTTCCCAGATGACATCAAGGTGTGTTTTGGGATCGGGCTTGCCACAAAGGGGAAGAATGTCTTCTTCGACCGCAAACCGCTATAAACCGCTATAATCGCCCGAAGACAGGGAAAGGCAGGTCGATGACCGACGAGTACTGGAAGAAGCCAGGGCCGGGGATGGAAGCGGGATACAGGGAAGCCCCCAAGGTGGGCCTCTGGTCGCGCTTCTTCGCGTTGCGGGCCGTGGTCTGGATCGGCGCCATACTTATCGTCATAGTACTTGCCTTGTTCGCCACAGCATATCTGTCCGGTTTCGACTCACTTTCAGAGATGATCGACTGGTATCTGATCAGCTTCAAGCGCTAGCCAGGCGCTAGCCAGGCGCTAGTTAGGCACCAGCCAGGCGCTAGCCAGACGCTAAATCCACCCAACACGCCAACATTTAGGGCATTTCAGTGCATTTTTGCTTGCCTGACCTGTATAACATGGGGTAACATGGTCTGCTGTTGTTTTGCCATTACTTTTAGAAAGCAGAGGTTTTTGGGTAAAGAGGATGCCATTGAACTCGAGGGTACGGTTATAGAGCCGCTGCCCAATGCGATGTTCAAGGTGAAGCTGGAAAACGGACATGTTGTCTTAGCGCATATCTCGGGAAAGATGCGCATGCACTATATCCGTATCCTGCCTGGCGACAAGGTGACGGTGGAGCTGTCCCCCTATGACCTGAGTCGCGGGCGCATTACCTACCGCTACAAGTAGTTCTACCGGTTTTAAAAAACTCACGCCTGCGGCTGCGGCGTAACGATAAACATACCAAACAGAAAACTGAAGGGATCAGTGTTATGAAAGTACGTCCTTCGGTCAAGAAGATGTGCGATAAGTGCAAGATCATCCGGCGCCATGGCCGGGTTCTCGTCATTTGCGAGAACCCCCGCCATAAGCAGCGTCAGGGCTAAGGAGGATATGAGTGGCCCGTATTGCTGGTGTCGACCTCCCGCGAGAGAAACGCGTTGAGATCGGCCTTACCTACATCTATGGCATCGGTCTGACCACCGCTACCAAAATTCTCACCGAAACCGGGGTAAACCCCGATACCCGTGTCAGGGACCTCACGGAAGAAGAAACGGTCCGTCTACGTGAATACATCGACAAGAACCTCAAGATCGAGGGCGATCTCCGCCGCGAGGTAAGCCAGAACGTCAAGCGCCTCATGGAGATCGGCTCCTATCGTGGCCTGCGGCACCGCAAAGGTCTGCCGGTGCGCGGACAGCGCACGCACACCAACGCGCGCACCCGCAAAGGCCCGCGTAAGCAGATAGGAGGCAAGAAGAAATAATGGCTAAGAAACAGGTGCGCACCCGCATAAAGCGCTCAGAGCGCAAGAATATCGCTGTGGGGCAGGCGCACATCAAGTCCACATTCAACAACACGATAATTACGCTCACCGACCCGCACGGGAACGTCATCACCTGGCAAAGCGCCGGCACCGTTGGCTTCAAGGGCTCCAGAAAGTCCACGCCATTCGCCGCGCAGATGGCTGCTGAGGCAGCGGCCAAGATCGCCCAGGAGCATGGCCTGCGCAAGGTGTCAGTCTTTGTGAAGGGTCCCGGCTCCGGCCGTGAGACCGCCATCCGCACCCTCCAGGCCGCCGGCCTTGAGATCGCGAGTATCCAGGACTGCACCCCCATCCCGCACAACGGCGTACGGCAGCGCAAGCGTCGTCGCGTGTAGCAGATTCGATTCAGAGCGCTATCGCAAGGCTTGAGGGCCTGGGGCAGGGGGCAGACCCACTGGGGACAACACCCCGATGAATGCCTCGCCAAACGCCTCACCAGGGCAGTGCGATACGCCGAAAGGTAGGTTTACCAACTATGGCAAGATATACAGGCGCAGACTGCAGGCTCTGTCGCCGTGAAGGAAACAAGCTTTTCTTGAAGGGTGACCGCTGCTACACCGACAAGTGTGCGCAGGAGCGCCGCCCCTACCCGCCTGGTGAAGCAGGCAAGAAGCGCGCGAAGGAAAGCGAATACCGCGTCCAGCTGCGCGAGAAGCAGAAGACCAAGCGTATCTACGGTCTGCTGGAGAAGCAGTTCCGCGGCTACTATGACCTCGCCAACCGCCAACAGGGCGTCACCGGCGAGAACCTACTCCGGATACTTGAGTCACGCCTCGATAACGTGGTCTACCGCCTCGGGTTTGCCAAGTCCCGCGACGAGGCCCGCCAGCAGGTGCGTCACGGCCACATCCATGTGAACGGCCGCCGCGTGGACATCCCGTCCTTCCGCGTGAAGGCAGGCGACCTGGTGGCTGTGGCCCCCAAGGCGCGCAACCTTCTCGTTATCAAGAGCTCTCTGATCTCCAACGAGAAGACCGAGGTACCGCAGTGGCTGGAGGTCGATATCGAGAAGCTGCAGGGCTCTGTGCTGGCGCTTCCGGTGCGCGAGCAGATCGACCTTGACATCCGTGAGCAGCTCATCGTCGAGCTCTATTCGAAATAACGGCATCGGAAGGAGCGTTGAGATGACAGAGTTCATGAGACCACAGGTCGCTGTCGAGCAGGTCAGCAACACGCTGGCACGGTTCATTGTGGAGCCGCTTGAGCGTGGTTACGGCCAGACACTGGGCAACAGCATGCGTCGCGTGCTGCTTTCCTCACTGGACGGGGCTGCTGCTACGGCTATTCAGATCGAGGGCATCCAGCATGAGTTCTCTTCAGCAGAGGGCGTCATCGAGGATGTCACTGACATTGTACTTAACGTAAAGGGACTGGTATTCAGCTCCATGCACACGCTTGAGGAGGCTCAGGCCACCGTGAGCGCCACCGGGCCCTGTGTGCTGACCGGCGCTGACCTCAGCGTGCCCGCGGGTTTCGACCTGGTCAACCCCGATCACGTCATCGCGACCCTCGCGGATGGCGGAAGCCTTGAGATGAGGATCCGTATTGGCATAGGTCGCGGTTACATCTCCGCTGAGCGCAACAAGCGCTCGAATGATCCCATTGGATGGATCCATGTCGACTCGCTGTTCTCACCCGTGCGTCGCTGCACCATGGATGTGACGGACACCCGTGTTGGCCAGCGTACCGACTATGACAAGCTGGTCCTGGAGGTCGAGACAGACGGTTCCATCACACCGCAGGAGGCGCTGGTACGGGCCGCGAATATCGTCAATCAGCACATGGATGCCTTCCTTCTGCTGTCCGACGAGGAAGCGGTGAGCGAGGCGCCGAGCATCTTCGCCCCCGAGGGATCCGGCAAGAACAACGAGCTCGAGAAGATGGTCGAGGACCTCGACCTGTCGGTACGTTCATACAACTGCCTGAAGCGTGCGGGCATCCATTCGGTGCGGCAGCTGGTCGAGTTCTCCGAGAACGACCTGTTGAACATCCGCAACTTCGGTGCGAAATCCATCGAGGAAGTCAAGGACAAGCTTCAGTCGATGGAACTTGGCCTGAAGCCATAAGCCAGATAACGGTAAGGAATAACTGTTATGAGACACTATAAAAAAGGCCGCAAGCTGGGAACCGATGCGAGCCATACCAAAGCAATGAAGAAGAACCTGGTGGTGAACCTCTTCACCAACGACCGGATCAAGACCACACTGGAGCGCGCCAAGGAGATCCGAGGCGATGTCGATCAGGTGATCACCTGGGCAAAACGTGGTGACGTCCACTCCCGTCGCCTGGCTATCGCTAAGCTGGGGAACAAGGACCTGGTTGCCGAGATCTTCGCCAAGGTCGAGCAGGGCATGTTCAAGGACCGCCCGGGCGGCTATTCCCGGATCATGCGCCTGGGCACCCGCCGCGGTGACTCCGCAACCATCGTCATCATGGAGCTGGTGCAGGAGCCTTGTATCAAGAAGGTGAAGAAGGAAGAGACGATCAAGCCAGAGAAGAAGGCTACTTCGAGAAGGGCTGCCAAGAAGGCTGAGAAGGCCAAGGATGAGGCGATCGAGAAGGAAAGCGCCCCTGCTGAAGAGGACGCGCCTGCCGCTGAAGAGGACGAAGTCCTCGAAGCCGAAGGATCCCCGATCGAGGAGGAAAGCGCCCCTGCTGAAGAGGACGCGCCTGCCGCAGAAGAGGAAGCTCCCGCTGCTGAAGAGGACGCGCCTGCCGCTGAAGAGGAAGCTCCCGCTGAGGAAGCTCCCGCTGCTGAAGAGGACGCGCCTGCCGCCGAGGAGGCTCCGGCAGCCGAGGAAGACGCGCCTGCCGCCGAGGAAGCTCCCGCTGAGGAAGACGCACCAGCCAAAGAAGCAGAAACTGAAGAATAACCGTTGTAACCTAACACGAGAGGCTGGTACACAATGTCAGCTCTTGGATCGCAGCAACAAAAGTGCCTTGAGTTCCTTCTGGAACTCAAGGCACCGTCACGTCTTGGCGCCAAGGATGCGAGTCTATTCGCAATAGACCCTAACAACCCAGAACACACCGAGGAGCGTCTGGGTTGGGCAACGCTCAGTTCAAAACCACCCTTTCCCATCAGCGAGATGAAGAGGTACGCAGAGGAGATCCGGGCAGAGGGCTTGGATGGCGTGGTACTTATCGGCCAGGGAGGCTCGTCCCAGGCAGCGATGACCATCACCAAGCTCGCGGAACTGAGCGGCAGAGGCGATGTCCCCTTCAAGACCATGGATTCCCTCTCGCCGGTCTTCGTCGACCACATCCTGGGGAGCTCTGATCCGGCAAAGACCCTGTACCTTGTCTCCAGCAAATCCGGCTCGACCATGGAGATCCGCATGCTGGAGCGCGTGGTCTGGCAGTACGCTGTAGACCGCATCGGTGAGGCAGAGGCCGCCAGGCGTTTTGTCGCGCTCACCGATCCCGGCAGTGGCCTGGAGCAGCTTGCCCGCGAAAAGGGTTACCGCTACATCATCCCCACGCCAGCTGATGTGGGTGGGCGCTTCTCGGCGCTGACGCCGTTCGCGCTCTTTCCCACTGCGCTGATAGGCATCGACATCGAGCAGGTGATCGCTGAAGTCTGCGAGGTAGAGCTCAACTGCACCAGCGACAGCCCGGACAACCGCGCGCTCAAGCTCGCCTGCTTCCTCTACAACGCCTTTTTGGAGGGCAGGGACAAGTTCTCAATGGTCCTGCCTGCGGCAAGCCAGGTCTTTGGCCTTTGGGTGGAGCAGCTTGTCGCTGAGTCCCTGGGCAAGGAGGGCAAGGGCATCCTGCCGAACATCGAGGTGGACGCAAGCATACTCGCGGTTCCCCGCACCGACCGTAGCGCCATCATCTACCATATTGGAGAGGATGAAGGCTTCGCAGAATCACTTGCCGCCATCAACACAAGCATCCCGGCGCTATCCTACCGGCTTGAGGGCCCGCAGGAAGCGTTCTCACACTTTGTCATCTGGGAATACGCCGTTGCCTTCTTAGGCATATTGCTTGAGGTGTATCCCTTTGACCAGCCGGATGTCGAGGTCACCAAGCGCCTGGTCAGAGAGCTTTTAAGCAAGAAGGAAGCCGACTCAGAGCCACCTGACAGTTACCAGGAAGCGCGCTTCGATAAGGGTATCATCCAATCGATAAGCATTGGCAATGCCCTGGCCTTGGAATCCCTTGACGAGCAAGACGGTATCCTTCGCAGCCTGTTCGCTTCCCTTGAACAGGGCGACTACTTCTCACTGAACGCTTTTTTGCCCTTCAGGTGCTACGGGAGGCGCGAGGCACTGGAGCGCATGCGTAACCGGGTCGCGAGCCGCAAGGGAGTAGTCTCCTCCTTGCAGATCGGCCCTCGCTTCCTGCACTCCACGGGCCAGTTCCACAAGGGTGGTCCCAATACCGGGGTCTTTCTGGTGCTTTCCTCGGGCGAGGGGAACGACATCCGTGTTCCCGGCGAGGACCTGACGTTGGGCGAGCTTGCCAAGGCGCAGGCACAGGGTGACTTTGCTGCGCTTGCCTCACGAGGAAGGCGTGTGCTCCACGTCCACCTTTCTGACAACAGCCCTGAGACCCTCAGTCATTTCGCCGACCGCGTTTGCTGTGCCATAAGCGCTACCACCCACTCTTAGAACCTTTGTTTTAAGGGACTGGCGCCTTCATCCTTAAAAACGAGTGAAGGCTGCCGTTGTTGCGTCGCTGTCGTGCACACAGATGGAATGGTTATGGAAAGTAACAAATAATTTCACGTGCCTGCGCATAATGTGCGCGGTTCTGTATAGAAGCTGCATTTTATATTCTGCAGGGATGATAATATCCATCCTGACTAATAATGATTCAGCCCCCCAAAAGAAGAATCATCCCTTTTCGTGGTATACTGCAACATTAGTGTGGCCGGGGAAAAAATTGGTTTTCTCGGCTTTCGTCATGGGAGAAGGAGGACTATATGGCTAAAGAACTACTAGAAAAGGGCATGTCAAGGCGTTCGTTCCTATTCGGAGCAGGCGCTGCGGCCGGCATAGCAGCTGCCGGTCTGGCTGGTTGTACCAACGACAAGCCAGCTGCCGAAGCACCCAAGGAAACCCCCAAAGAAGAAGGCGAAGCATGGGACTATGAGGCAGACATCATCGTTTGCGGAACCGGTCCTGCTGGACTTTGCTGCGCAGCTGCGGCAGCAGAGGGTGGTTGTAGTGTAATCATGATCGAATCTGCCAAGTGGATCGGTGGCAAGGGCGTTCAGGCCGGCGGAAACTTCGGTGTCGGCGGCGGTACCCGTATGCAGATCGAGGGTGGATTCGAGGAGTCTGAGGCCATCATCATCCAAGACCGTAGGGAGAACACCCTGCGCGACGACGGCCGTGAGATGACCATCGAACTCGTCAATGGCGTCCGTCACACCATGCCTCAGTGGCGTAAGATCTCAGGTTGCGATGACTATGCAGGTGTTGCAGAAGCCTTCGCAAAAGAGAGTCTGACCTGCTGGAACTGGCTGGATAAAATGGGAGCCAAGTTCATCAGGGCAAACGTCTCGCCGTATGCCAACGTGTATCGTGGCTCACGTGCCTTCACCACCACAACCGCAAGCCCTGTTGACCGTCCCAACTGGAAAGAGGGAGACTGGGTAGCTGGTGGAGCAGGTATCTATTGGCCAGTCTATGACACCGCTATCGCCAATGGCGCTGAGCTCATGACCGAGACCAAGATGGTCAAGATCATCCGTGAAGACGGCAGGCGTGAAGGCCGCGTCATCGGCGTCGAGGCCGAGCTTCTGGCTGAGGGCGACAAGGTCATCAAACTGAAGGCCAACAAGGCAGTCTTCCTGGGCACCGGTTCCTGGAACTGCAACCCTGCACTCAAGCAATTCCTCGCCCCCTACCTGGTCAGCTATCCTCACTTCAGCGGTGAACCCCTGGTCAACAATGACGGAAACGGCGTTGCAGAGGCATTTGAGATCGGCGCCGCCATGTCTACCGACCGCGGTAATGACTGGCACGGCTGGCATCGCCATCCCGGCACCATCTGGCACAGCGTCAGCCCACCGTTTGGTGCGCGCGGCATAGCAGAGGTCGATGACACCAACTGCATCTATGTCAACGCTGAGGGCAAGCGCTTCATGAACGAGCAGATCGGCGAGGACAATCCTGCCTGGCTGCCTGGCTGCAAGCCCTTCTATTTCGCACAGATCGCCGGAGAGCAGACTGGTGACAAAGACGGCCCGATCGTCTGGATCGTCTTCGATGAGGAAACCCGTGCAGAGCAGGAACTCGATCTGTCCTCTGGTCCTGACGGCGCCTATGGCGTCAGGAACCTCGAAGGCATGGTCTTCTCGGCCGACACCGTTGAGGCTGCTGCAACCGCAGCTGGCCTGAACTCAGGCAATGTAGCTGCTGCAGTCGCGCGCTACAATGAGCTGGTTGAAGGCGGCGCTGACCTTGACTACGAGAAGAGAGGCCTGGACCGCACCATCTCAACGCCTCCCTTCCACCTGGTTAAGTGGGGCATCCAGAAGCACAACACACTTGGTGGCGCTGCCATGAACGGCAAGGCCCAGATCCTGGACTGGAAGGGCAACCCCATTCCCGGTCTCTATGGCGCTGGCGAGGCTACTGGTGGTATGGACCTTATCGGTATCGCCAAGCCAACCGTCTTTGGCCGTATCGCTGGTCTGGTAATAGCCGCGGAAGAGTAAAACAAGATAAGGAAGCAATGAGGATGAGGCTACCGATAAAAAAGCAGTTCATTGTTATCTTTGCTTGCTTTTTACTGTTTACGCTCGTGATTTGGGGCTGTGCTCCCAAAGCTGCTGGTAGTAGTGGTACTGGTGGTGGCAGTGTTGCGGAGGATCCAGATGATGCCGAGGATCAATATGCCGAGGATTTCACCTGGTCGCCCGAAGCCAACTGTGTAGTCTGCCACAAGAAAGAGGGAAACCTGTCATTGGAGACCGGATCCGCCACCCATATCACCGAACAGGGCAACCGGTGTGTGGACTGTCATGATCCCGCTGAGATTTCCGGCCTACATGCTGGAAAGACCAGTGCATCAAAGACACCGATCCGGCTCATGAAGACAGATATATATGAGGACACCTGTCTGACCTCCGGTTGTCATGTCAAGTCCGAGCTTGCGGGAAAGACTGCGGCTTCTGTTGTACTGACGGACAAGGAAGGCAACGTGGCCAACCCTCATGACTATCCCTCGAACAAGTTCCACGACAGCCCTTATAACGTTACCTGTATCAAATGTCACACCATGCACGTGGAGACAACCATCCAGGAAAGCGCGTATGCTTTCTGTGCAGGCGAATGCCATCACGACGAGGTGTTCAAGTGCCAGGATTATTGCCACGTTCAAAGGATGTAGGCTCTTGACCACGTGACGTTACGTTATGTTAGGCGAATTGATAGTTATGAAGCTGCGAGTGGGGCCTACCGGCCCCGCTCGTGCGTGATGACGTACAAGGAGTATCAATGGAAGTAGACGAACAGCTGAGTTCAGCAGACACAGACGAATCCCAAACAGAGCCTGAGGGAGAAGCGGGAGACGTCTCTGTGCAAGAGCTAGCTTCAGAACCCACTTTGACAGAAGACGAAGAGCCTGGGGCTGAGCCCGGGCTTGGGGAAGAATCATTGGAGGACGATACGCCAGAAGCCAAAGAGCCTGACGAGGGACATGAAGGCGAGGAGGGCGAGGAAGGCGAAGACTCCGAAGAAGAAGAGGAAGGCGAAGAAGAGGAGGAAGAAGAGGAGGAGTTCCCTCCTGTCACTCCCGGGCATACCACGACCTTCTTCATCCATCGCATCAAACAACGGCTGACAGACGATGGTGTCGAGCTGACCTGCACCGCCCACGTCCGCTGCCATAAATCATGCAGGATGACCGATATGCCGGTATTCATCATATGCAATGAGACGGGCGTGGAGACCATGGTCGAACTGACCAACTACGGTGGGATAGGGAACTCGTCAGAAGAATTCCTGCTGAAGACAGGGAAGAAGCCAGGAACCTATACCTGGAATGCTTATTTCGCCCATGTGGGGCCAAAGGGGAGCCATGGAGAGATAGAGACCACCTTCACCTATGATTATTACCCCCATGCCCTTGGCCTCAACATCTGGGGGATTCCAACCCTCTATGTGGATAGCGGGCAGGTAAGTTTCAAGGTTGGCGCCGAGTGCGTTAATTTCTGTTCTCTTGTAGGAGGAAAGCTGACTGTCTTAGACAGCGAAGGCGCCAGTGTAGCCGATGCCGAGCTCGGCGAAGGGCTTTGGCCGGGAAGCGACGCACTGTATTGGGCGGAGATGACCATTCCGGTTCCAACAGAGATAGGCACATATAAATACACGGTGCAATTGGATGGGCTCTCCGAGGAGCTGGTGATCGAGCCTGATGAGACAGAAGGGCAGCTTGAGCAAGCAGAGGAACAGCCTGAACTTGCAGGAGAGCTGCCTGAGCCACAGGAAGACCAACTTGAACTGACGGGAGAACCTCCCAAAGAAGCAGAGGAGCCTATCGATCAGCAGGAAGGCCAACCAGAGCAGGCAGGCGAACTGTCTGAAGGGCAAGAAGGCGAACTGCTCGATGGGCAGATAGAGGATCTGGCTGAACCAGCAGAAGATGAACAGCAGGAGCTGGCTGAAGAAGAACCCTATCTCATGCACGCACGCTATTCAAAGGAATTCACCATCTCGGTACACCAGAAACCGGAATTCTCTGTCAGCGTGACCGTTATCGACCTGGACACCAAAGAACCGGTCAGGGCTGTGGCCAGGATCCACCCAGCACGCGCGAAATGCGACTCCTCAGGACTGGCTGTAGTCCCTTCCAGAGGAGGAGAGGTATCCATGCTTATCAGCGCCATAGACTATTACACGTACAAGCATGATATGACGCTGACCGAGAATGCAGAGGTCACCATAGAATTACAGCACAAGCCAGAGAACTGGTAGGATCAAGCGTTAGAAAGAGAATCACCTTCCATTTACCAGGCAATCATCCAGAGCGCCAGGTAAAGGAAGGTGATTCTTTGTGTATATCAGAGTCTATTCAGGCCCGTCAGCGCTCTCATGACAGGTGAAGCATTCGAACTCGTTTTGATGATGGCATCCGATACACACCAACCTAGCCGACACTTCAAGCTGGAGTGGCTGGTGCATGACATGGCAGCTGAGACAATTGATCATATTGGTATGATCGCTGTGAACCGGCAGGTCGTGCGGGTTCTGGACTCTGCCCGAGAGGTCAGTCAGGACAGTCGAGTCTTTTGTCGCTTCGATGTTATCGCTCTTGACGTGGCAGCCGCTGGTAAGGCAGAGAGCCTCATTCATCGAATCCTTTGTCTTTGTAAGCTGCGTAGGCACTTTTCCTGTTGCATATCCCTCATGTACTTTCACCAAGGCGGATCCAGCATTGGTGTGGCAGGACAGGCAACTCTCGCCTTCCTGGAAGTGGACATAGCAGCCATAGGAGCTGTCTGTTGAGGATTTTGCTTCTGTCAAATGGCAGCTGACACAATCGGAAGCCTCAGACCAGACCACATCCACAACAATGGGATCCTCATCTTCCTCTGTACTACTTGGTGGAGAGGCTGCCTTGGGTGCACATCCAACCACAAGGAACAGGACCACAAAGACAGAAAAGACAAGCCCAAGAACCAGCCACCTATTCCTCTTTGAAGACGCTTTCCCCTTGTCGATCCCGCTGTCTAACGTATCCCTTAGAGCGTTATCCATAGCTTCCCTTCTTTCCTCCATTTGCCCAGGAGATTATACCCTTTTCTTTTATCTATAGAAAAGCAGACAAGAGAGCTGCTTATGGTAGACAGTAAAGACAGTAAACAAACAGGCGGTTGACCTGTCTTGGTCTGTACCGCCTGTTTGTTTCTGAGCTTTTGCGAGTGGACTAGAGATTGACTGGAACCTTCACCTCGACGTTATCGCCCCAAGATATCGCCATCTTGATGAAGTAGTCTGCGTTGCCATCATACAGCAGATGGAAGCTCGCCTCGTAACTCTCTCCCGGAGCGAGGTTGCCACCAAAGGCCACGTCATCATCGGGGAACTCATCCCTCAGGTCAGGCAGCTCTAAGCCTCCTTTATAGAGCGACACATATTCCATCCTCAGCGATTTCTGGTCGGTTGCAGCATTCTTGACAACCACCCCAACCACAATGACGGTATCACCGGCTGCTGTTGTGGTAGTGGTGTACTCGGAGTCGAACGTGATTTCAAGTCTGTCGAATTTCACCATGCTGCCAAGCGTCGGCTCAACAGGCGCGGCTGGTGGTGCCGGCGTTGTCGCCTCGGGAGTCTTCTGCTCCTCACCTTGTGAAGGAGCGTCCTCTCCCTCTTCTCCATTGTCTTCCGCATCTTTCTTCTCTTCTGGTGGCGGAGTGGAGCCCTGCGATGACCCTCCCCCTCCTCCACACCCAAACAGGGTTATGGAGAGGGCAAGCGTGAGCAGTACCAGAAGAATCGCCTTGAAGTACCCAGTTTTCAATGTGACCACATCCTTTCTTTCTGCTTCCCATTGCGGCTACAGTCTAGCATCCTTGCGAGAACAGCGTCAATTGAAACCGCCTGGGTAGTCGCGTGTTGACTACGCGTTAGCTGCATGTTGCTTGTCTGTGCCTGTCAGCACGTTTGTTCTTTTGGCTATCCACCTTTGTTAGCGAACCCTCAACCGCTACAATAGCAAGGCGTCAAGTAAACAGGCGCGAGAGCGCATGGTTCCAGGCTCAGTCTTGGACTCTGCTCTGCGGTATATAAGGAGAAGTATGTATCTGTCCGAGAAGGACGTGCGTGACATCGCGGCCTACACCCGCATCGGCCTGCCCGATGAGGAGGTTGCTGCTGTGACCGTCGACCTTAACAACATCATCGAAGGGCTCAAGCCCATTACCGAGTTCGACCTACAGGGTGTGGAGCCCACATTCCACCCGCTTGCAGGTCTTGTCAACGTCATGCGCGATGACGTGGCAAAGCCGGGCCTGTCTCAGGAGGAGGCCCTGGCGAATGCGGCGGCTCATAAGAACGGGCAGTTCCTCATCCCGCCCATACTGGCTGGCGGTGGTGAGTGATGAGGGACCTGTCTTCTTGCAGTGTTGCAGAGATCCGGGCTGGCATTGCCACGGGTGAGTTCTCCGCGCGCGAGGTGGCGCAGGCTGCCTTTGATGCTATTGCACAGCGTGAACCTCAGGTGCACGCCTTTCTGGAGCAGACCCCTGAGTTGGCCTTTCAGGCGGCTGATGCAGTGGATGCCGCGCGCGCGGCCGGTGGGGTGTTGGGCCCTCTAGCCGGTGTGCCCATGGCTTTTAAAGACAACATGAACCTGCAGGGCACCCACACCACCTGCGCTTCCCGCATGCTGGAGAGTTACGTGTCCCCTTACACGGCGACCTGTGTTGCCAAGTCGCTTGAGGCGGGCGCGCTCCCGCTGGGCAAGCTCAACATGGATGAGTTCGCGTTTGGCTCGTCCACCGAGACCTCGGTCTTTGGGCCCACCCACAACCCTTGGGACCTTACGCGGGTTCCCGGCGGCTCCTCTGGCGGCAGCGCCGCCGCGGTGGCTGCCGGTATGGCTACGGTCACCCTGGGCAGCGACACCGGCGGCTCCATCCGCCAACCGGCGAGCTTCTGCGGCGTTGTTGGCATGAAGCCCAGCTACGGCGTGGTGTCGCGCTTTGGTGTGGTGGCCTTTGGCTCCTCGCTGGACCAGGTAGGGCCCCTGGGTAAGACGGTTGCCGACGTGGCCGCCACACTTGATGTGATTGCAGGAATCGACCCTCGGGATTGTACCTCTCAGAACCTGTCCGCAGGCCCCGATGGGAAACCCGCGGCCTTCTCGCAGGCGCTTGAGCAGGATGTGGCAGGCATGCGCATTGGGGTTGTACCCGCCTTTATTAAGGCCAAGGGGGTTGAGCCAGAAGTAGTTGCTGCGCTGGACGGCGCCCTGGCAAAGCTGGAGGGGCTTGGCGCGCAGCTGGTTGAGATCGAGCTGCCCCATGTTGCCGCTGCCATGGCTGCCTATTACGTCATTGGCCCCTGCGAGGCCTTCAGCAATCTGAGCTGCTTTGACAGCATACGCTATGGATATCGCCATGAGGGCGCCCGCGATATGGGCGAGCAGTATGAGCGCAGCCGCGCCCATGGCTTTGGCATGGAGACGGCGCGACGCATCATGCTGGGCAGCTACCTGCTCTCCAGCGGTGTGTATGACGCCTATTACTATCCCGCCCAGCAGGTGCGCACGCTCATCATCCAAGACTACGCGCAGGCTTTTGCACAGGTCGATGCCTTGGTGACCCTGGTCAGTCCCCGCGCTGCCTTCAGGTTTGGTGAAATCAGCGACCCCACTGCCATGCACCTGTCCGACATGTTCACCGTATCGACCAATATCGCCGGCAACGGCGCCTTGAGTCTGCCGGTTGGCCTTGGTGCGGATTCCGGGTTACCGGTGGGCGTGCAGATAATAGGCCCGCAGTTTCGCGATGGTGAGATCCTGCGCGTGGCTGCCGCCCTGGAGCGCTGCTACGACTTTAACCGCCTTGCCCCGCTGGCCCGGGGAGGTGAGTGGTGATGAAGGACCTGCTGAGTGTTCTGCGCGACTGGGAGGCCGTCATAGGCCTTGAGGTGCACACCGAGCTGACCACGCTCAACTCCAAGATGTTCTGCTCCTGCCCTGTGGAGTTTGGCGCAGCCCCCAACACCCACGTCTGCCCGGTCTGCCTGGGCCTGCCCGGCGCCCTGCCGGTGCCCAACAAGGCTGCCATCGAGAGCATTGTGCTAGCCGGCCTGGCAACAAACTGTGACATCGAGAAGCAGACCATGTTTTATCGTAAGAATTATTTTTACCCCGACATGAGCAGGAACCTGCAGGTCACCCAGGGGCCGGTCGCCTTCTGTATGCGCGGCCACCTGGATGTCGAGGTGAGCGGCATCGCTGCCAAGGAACGCCAGTTCTACGAGGGCGCTACCCTGCTTGACGAGCAGACCGGCGCCTACGTTGCGCATATCAATATCACCCGTATCCATATGGAGGAGGACGCCGGTAAGCTGATCCATGTGGGCGGCACTGACGGGCGCATATCGGGCGCGAGCTATTCGCTGGTTGATTACAACCGCATCGGCACGCCGCTGATCGAGCTGGTCACCGAGCCTGATCTGCGCACCCCCGAGGAAGCCCGCCTCTTCTTGCAGAAGCTGCGCCAGACCTATCTCACCCTGGGTATCAGTGACTGTTCCATGGAGGAGGGCTCGTTGCGCTGCGATGGCAACGTGAGCCTGCGTCCACGTGGGGTCAAGGAGTTTGGCACCAAGACCGAGCTCAAGAACATGAACTCCTTCAAGAACCTCCATGATGGCCTGGCCTATGAGATTTGCCGGCAGGCTGAGGTGCTGGAGAGCGGTGGTACGGTGCGTCAGGAGACCCGCCACTGGGAGCCGGCCGAGAAGCGCACCTTCTCCATGCGGGTCAAGGAGACGGCTGATGATTATCGTTACTTCCCCGACCCCGACCTGGCGCCCTTTGACTTAAGCGATGAGTTCATACAGCAGGTGCGGGCGCGTCTGCCTGAGCTGCCGGATGCGAAGAAGCGCCGCTTTATAGATGCCTTTGGGCTTGCGCCTGATGTGGCGGGGAGCCTGGCAGGGGATGTGGCGATGGCGGCGTTCTTTGATGCGGCGATGAGCGAGAGGCCCGTATTGCTTGCCAAGCCGGTTGCCAACCTGCTGCTCAATGAGGTAGCGGCCTATCTTAATGCTAGCGACGTCAGTTTGGCTGAGGTTCGCCTTACTCCCTTGGGGCTGTCGGAGCTTGCGGGGTTGCTTTTGGAGGAGTACATATCCTCCAAGCAGGCCAAGCAGGTCTTGACTCTGATGGCTGAGTCAGGGGAGGCGCCCTTGCAGATCATCGAGAAGCATGGCATGAAGCAGGTCTCCGACACCGGCGCCATTGATGCCCTTGTGGCTGAGATTCTGGCTGCCAACCCCGATAAGGTGGTTGAGTACCAGGGTGGCAAGACCGGCCTCATAGGCTTCTTTGTGGGCCAGGTGATGCAGGCCACCAAGGGCCAGGGTAACCCCAAGCTCATCAACGAGCTGCTCCACAAACACCTGGACGGGTGAAGCGGAGGGACGGTGTGACAAAGGGGACGGTCTGTTTTGTCATATTGCTTTTTAGCAATATGACAAAACAGACCGTCCCCTTTGTCACAAAACAGACCGTCCCCTTTGTCAGGCAGTCCCCTTTGTCACACCGTCCCGTCTAAACCTGATAGCAGGGGAGGGGTTCAAAGAGCTTCAGCTGCGGTCTGATCCCTTTTGTGACGTATACCTTGTCAGCGGCTGTCATGAACACGGCGCCGGTGGCCTCTGAGCGATAGATGAGTTCGATCCCCTCTTCCAGGCCCAGCACAAAGGCCGCCGTGGACAGGGCATCCGCCTGAAGGGAGCTCGCAGCGGTCACTGTGACGCTCTTCAGCCCAGACTCCGCCGGCATTCCCGTCCTACCGTCTAAGATGTGGTGGTATCGCGCCCCCTGGATGTCCTTGTAGCGCTCATACGCTCCGGCGGACACAACACTGTGGTTCGAGCACTCAAGCGCGGCAAAGCAGTTGCCCCTGGGTCTGTCCGGGTGTTGCAGGCCCACGGTCCAGGACGTGCCATCAGGACGGCTTCCCAGCGTTTTCACGTTCCCACCCAGGTTGATGAAAGCAGAAGTCACGCCCTTATCGTTATAGAGCTCGCAGCAGCTGTCAGCGGCAAAGCCCTTCGCGATTCCCCCCAGGTCCAGCAGGCTGCCCTTCTGGGTGAGGAAGGCGGTGTATCCTGCCGCATCCAGGATCAGGTTCTCGCGCTTGCAGAGCGCCTTAGCCCTGTCGATCTCACGTGGTGTGGGCAGCACATCGCTGATGCCCGCCTTTCTCCAGAGCTGGATAAGAGGGGCCAGCATGATGCTGAAGGCGCCTCTGGATAAGGCCGCGATCCTTTGTGCTTCCTCCAGTACCTGCATGGTTTCGCGACTCACCCTTACGGGCGCCTTGCCCGCGTTGCGGTTGATAAGGCTGACCTCACTGGCCTTTTGGTAGAAGCTCAGCAGGCTCTCAAGCGCCCGGAGCGACTCAAGCGAAGACTGGTAGGCAGCCTGAGCAGCAGGGCCAAAGAGCCTCTGCTCCACGGTGGTGTTCATCAAAGAATCCTGTGCTTCAAACGCCGTTTCAGTCATGGCCGTCTTGCCCATACTAGCTCAGGGCGAGTTCAATCGCCTTGAGGATGACCTTGCTGCTGTTCGTCGCCCCAGAGATGGTGTCGACCTGCAGGGATTGCTGGGCGACAACTGCGTCGATGATGACCTCCGCGGGCCTTCCCCTGCCGGTCTTGTGCTCGATGATGGTAATGTCGGCAATCCTGTGATCTTTGACCACAACGCTGACCTCGGCGGAGATCAAATCGACATCGTAGAAACCATGGTAGGTGCCGTCTGCGATCAGGGAGATGTCCGGGGTCTTGATCTCCATCTGGGCGACCTCTTTTTGATATTGCGCAACATCATAGAGATATTTGCCCCCAAAGCAGAGGGCAATGGCAATGGCCAGTCCGATAATGCCAAGAATAATCCTCTTTCGTTTCTTTTGCATGATAAACACGTTCCTCTCGCTCCAGCTCTGTGCTAATCTGTACTACTGTATTAAGCACTTAATACAATAATACACTTGTTACTGAGAGTCAAGAGGCAGAGCGTGCGCTCTCTATGAACACGATCTGACTATTCACCGAGCTCTTCGCAAAGCTCTTCATACAGCCGGTTGAAGTCAAGGCCCTGCTCACGGGCTATGCGGGCAACGTCCTCATACTCGGGACGTTGCAGTTTGACGCTGCCTTCCGGCGTGCTGACAAAGGCGGCCTTGTAGCGGACCTCTCCAAACCCCGTCTCTTTGGTAATGATCTCACGAGGAACACAGGTCCTCTCCACGTAGTGGCTGCGTACGCCAAGGGAGCCGGTGAGCGCTATGATCTTCTCTGCGGTGTGCTGGGTCTCATGCGCGTACGCAAGCGCATTCAACCGCACGGCCATGCGGCCCTTCTTCATGGCGATGGGATCGAGCCACACGTCAAGGGCGCCAAAGGCGAGTAGCTGCTCACAGGCGAATGCCAGGGCCTCAGGGCTGAGGTGGTCGATATTCGACTCAAGCAGCGTACAACCCTCCAAAACACAGTCCATACTGGGCATGAGTCCCGCAAGGCTGACGCGCTCACCCATGATGGCCCGCACCACGTTGGCCGCCCCCGGTATAGTGCGGGTGCCGGCGCCATAACCCACGGCCTGGGGCTTCATACAAGGAAGCTGCTCCCAGTTGGTGACAAAGGTGCGGGCGAGGGTGGCCCCTGTGGGAGTTGTGAGTTCGCCTTGATGACTGCCAGCATAGGCGGGCAGTCCTTCGATGAGCAAGACGGTGGCAGGTGGCGGCACCGGTAGTTCGCCGTGCGAGCAGACAAAGGTCCCAGAGCCCAGGGCCAACGGTGTGGCATAGACAGCCTCGGGGTCCAGCCTGTCCAGCAGAAAGCAGTTGCAGCAGATGTCGATGATGGTGTCAGCAGCGCCTATCTCGTGGAAGTGCACCTCTTCTATGTCCACGCCATGCGCCTGTGCTTCGGCAACGGCTATCGCCCCAAAAGCGTCCAGTGAGAGCTGCAGGGCACGCTCAGACAGAACACCGCGCTCACCAGCCTCTGTGATCTGTGCGCGGATGTCGCTCCAATGGCGGTGGCTGGGGGAGTCCTCATCCACGGTGATTCCTGTCGCCTGGATGCCGCCTTGCTTGAGGGAACTACGCGTTATCGCCACCTTGGGTACCAGTGCGGAGCCAACTTCCTGCACGTCCTCAAAGCTGGCAAGCCCCAGGCTTTCGCTGACCTCGATAAGCGAGCCGAGTATCTTGTCTCCGGCCGCCCCGGTTGAGAAGTCAAAATGGAGGATCATGATGCGCCTTTCTCAAGTTTCAAATCTCACGGGAGGCACATTGATGCGGTGGGCAACCACGCCGGCGCCAAAGCCGTTGTCGATGTTCACCACGCTGACCCCGCCTGCGCAGGAGTTGAGCATGCCCAGCAGGGCGGCAATGCCCCCAAAACTCGCCCCGTAACCCACCGAGGTCGGCACGGCTATCACCGGCACATCCACCAGGCCGGCGACCAGCGAAGGGAGCGCCCCCTCCATGCCGGCAACGGCTATGATGGCGCGAGCCTCATGCAGTTCGCCTTCGTGAGCAAGCACACGGTGCACTCCCGCAACGCCTACGTCGGTCAACAGGCTTACCCTGGAACCCATCAAGTGCGCCGTCAGGGCAGCCTCCTGGGCAACTGCCAGGTCGCTGGTCCCCGCGCAGCAGACAATGACCTTGCCCATTCCACCGGGGTTAGCCAGGATCTCGCTCACGGTGTCACCAGCTGTCTGGGCTCCCCGTTTGCGACTGTCCACAAACAGCATGCTGCAGGATGAGATATACCGGGCAGAAGACAGCGCTTTGAACACGGCGTCTGCCTGCTCCTTGGAGGCGCGGGTGCAGAGCACGCGGTCATGTTGCGCGGCGAGCGCCTTCATGATGGACGCGACCTGCTCAGGTGTCTTGCCTGCCCCAAAGACTACTTCCGGGAAACCGCAGCGTTCTTCTCGTTCAAAATCCAACTCCGCAAAATCATCCCAGTCATCAAGCCTACCCAATGCTTCCCTCCTCCTTCATATCTGCAAACGCTCAGCTAGCCTATTATACTCCTGCATAGGAGGCCGTCTGACGTTTTAGCACATACTGCAAGCCACGCGCGACGGGGTTTTACGTTAGAATGGCTCTGCATTTATATGACGAGAAAATCGACGGCAACAGCAAGTCGATAGACCCCAAAACAGAAGGGAAGGGAAATTATCATGACGGATTTTGCGACATCAAAGACCAAGGCCAACCTGGAGGAGGCGTTTGCCGGCGAGTCCCAGGCCACCAACAAGTACGCCTATTTCTCCGCTCAGGCCTGCAAGGAAGGGTATCAGCAGATCGGCGCCATCTTTGCGGAGACCAGTGGCAATGAGCGCGAACATGCCAAGCTGTGGTTCAAGATCCTGAGCAGCGACGGCGATGCCCGCGGCGCCGTGCCTGCCACCATCGACAACCTGGCTGCCGCGGCTGGCGGGGAGAACTTCGAGTGGACCCAGATGTATGCTGGTTTCGCCAAGGATGCGCGCGAAGAGGGCTTTGAGGAGATCGCCTTCCTTTTTGACGGCGTTGCCGCCATTGAGAAGGAGCACGAGGAGCGTTATCTCAAGCTCATCGAGCGCCTTGAGAAAGGTGAGGTCTTCAAGAAGGACAAGGTCTATGCGTGGAAGTGCCTGAACTGTGGCCATATCCATTTTGGCGAGGAAGCCCCACCGGCCTGTCCCGTCTGTGTGCATTCGCAGGCATACTTCGAGCTGCGCTCTGAGAACTACTGAGTGCAATAGAACTATTGAGCGTATTTGAACTACTGAGTGCGATAGAGCTATAGAATGCTGGCAGGCCCTCTTTGGAGGGCCTGCTTCAGTTCAGTGCCTTCTTGGGTGTCGTGTGAAGCGGCTGCGTGTGGAATACAGCGCCGCCAAGGCTGTGCCAAGGACAAGCAGAACCGCAATGAGGATTATGGGAACCAGAGCATCGCCGGTTCTTGGGGCAGTGCTGTTCCCGTCTCCCGTGCCTGTTCCGCTTCCGCTTCCTGTGGTAGTCCCGCCGCCGCCGCCGTTGCCGTTGCCATCGCCGCCGCCGCCGTTGTCGCCATTGCCGCCGCCGCCGCCGTTGTCGCCATTGCCGCCGCCGCCGCCGTTGTCATCATCTCCGCCACCGCCACCGCCACCGTTGCCGTCATCTCCGCCACCGCCACCACCGTCATCATCATCATCATCCTGGGGACCAGGCCCCGTCTTCAGCGTGTTGACAAAGGCCACCGTGGTGTCTGCATACACGTCAAAGTCCGCGGTCTCACCGCTGGCTGAAACCGGCGCAAGTGCGCCGCCAGCAACGGCATAGGTGGTGGTGAACTTGGTGTCCAGCGTCTCGCAGACCTTATAGGAGCCTGAGGGAAGGGCCTCGATTGTGGCGCTCTCTCCGTGTTTGAGCAGGATGATCGAAGGTATACCCGCCGCGTTGTTCACAATGCGATCCTGGGTGATACCGCTGACATGGAACGTGTCGGGCGCGGGGTCAACAGACACGGGGATGGACAAGCCAGGGGGGATGCTGAAGTCATTGTCCATGATGAAGACCTCAAAGCGGAAGAGCTGGTCCTTATCGTCATCTGTGACTGGGCCCGCCAGGGTCTTGCTCAGGGTGAGGTTCTCCGTCAGGGCGCGCAGGTTGGCAACGGTTATCCAGTAATAACCACCCTCAACTGCGGCGAACTCCTCGGTGATATAGGCGGGCACAGCTGGATAATACCAGTCGGCGCCTACGTGGGAATCCGTGTTATGGATCCAGCCGCCGGCGTCAGGCTCCGCGTGTTCGTAGAGATACATGGCGGTATAGTTGGCGCCGGGGTCGGTCTCGATGATGCGGTACAGCAGGTTGGGTTCGACCTCGATGAAGGCCATGTCATGGGTCTCTAGGGAGAAGTTGCCGTCAACCGCAGAGAGTACGATTCCGTCATCGCTTTTGAAGACACCGGTGAGATCGACGGGTGCCCAGGTGACCCCACCGTCATCAGAGCCCTCAAGGAAGAAGTAATAGGGGGTGTTCTGGACGGGCTGTGGAGTGCCGCTCACATCAGCAAAGGCCCTTTTACTTACAAAGAGGTAGGCCTTGTTCTCACTCTTGGAATTGGTGAACCGCACCAGGGCGAAATCATCATCCATCTCAAAGGGGTCCGTGAGCCGGGCGGTTGCCAGCGGGGGGATGACAGCCGCGTTGAGGATCTCGATATAGGTGGTGTTGTACTCCAGCGGCGAGAAGACCTCCTCGACCCAGTAGTAACCGTCCTGGGGCAGGCCGTCGATGATCGCCCTGCCACCGTTCTTCAGTGTGAAGGTCTGACCGTCGGCGCTGACGGCAAAGGCAGAGGAGACCACGTAGTCGCGCAGGTCCACTATATCGGCATCCGCGTCAAGGGTATCTATGTCGCTGTGGTACAAGCTGAACACAAACTGGCTGTCCTCGTCAAAGGGCGTGGCGTTCTCCACGTACTTCATGACCTCAACCGTACCCAGGTCACCATTACCGCTCCTGGCCTCCCCATAGAGGTCGGCCGCCATGCCGTCTTCAGCGACTCCGGCATAGGCCTGGACATATTCCCAATCCTGGATGCCGCCATTGTCATAGATGAAGGTCATGGGCGTTCCCGCCGCCAGCGGTACAGCGGCGGCTTTTGCCCGCGCCTGGATGGTCAGGTGGTCCGCGTCCGGTGGTTGACGGCCCACAGGGACTGCCAGGTAGAATTCCTGGCTGGTCCAGTCAGCGCCCACCAGGGAGAAGTCCGCGTTTTCCAGGTAGGCGTTGGTTATGGCGGTCCCATAGAGCGTGTCTGTTGGCAAGGGGGTGTAGGTGGAGTCCACCAGTTCCACTCCGCCCGAGTTGGGCCCGCTGACGCTCAGGAACACCCCATCCAGCAGCGTGGTGATGTCGCCGCTGGGCGAGTTCAGCAGGTCGGCCGTGACGGTCATGGGGCCGTAGTACTCATAGGTGCCAACGGTGTTGACATATGGGAAGCCGCTTTCTTGTATTGTAACGATAAGTTCGGTTTCTCCCAGGCTGCCGCCGATATTGTCCTGGAAGTCCAGAGCATCGGCGACCATCGCGTTGACCAAGGCATCAAAGGTCGCCTGCTGGGCGGTGGTGAGGCTGGTGCGCAGGATGACAACGTCGTCGCCCACCAACGTCTTCCAGATGGCGACCTTGGTGGCCATCAGGGCGATCCGCTTGTCGATGGTTCCCGGCACCCCGGGATACAGGGCGTTCAGGCGGGTGACACTGTCGATGCTCTCCTGGTTGTTCGCCAGATAGTCGCCCCGGTAGCCGTTGTACAGAAGCCAACGTATCGCGTCGCTATTCTTCTGCATGGTGGCGGAAGTGGCCCACGGCGCGGCCGCCACATAGCCGCCCATGATGTCAAGCGTCGCGTTTTTCGACGTATCCCAGCTGGTGGTCGCCACGGAGTGGAAGTGGATGAAAGGGTCGACGCAATAGATCTGGCTTGAGGCCCCCGTACCGCCAATGGGGATATCACCGGCCCCGTTCCAGATGCCGCCCGTGGGATAGGTGAGGGTGTAGGTGATCTGGATGTCGTCGTAGTACCGCAGCGTTGCCGTGTACGGGCTGGGCACATTGTCGGCGTAGGCCTTTGGTTGGATTCCTGTGGCGGATAGCGCCAGAGTGATGATCAGAACAAATACCGCAAAGGGAGCGCACAGTTTCCTAGCTTTCATACCCCCCACCCCTTCTGGACCTTTTGGCGAATAAGCAGCGTGTTAGTCAATCCAGCGATAGCAGCTCAAGCCTGGGGTGACAAAGGGCATGACAAAGGGGACGGTCCCTTTTGTCATGACAAAAGGGACCGTCCCCTTTGTCATGCCCTTTGTCACGTTCAAGCCATGCCGTAACTGCTGGCCCCATTTTACCTGTTTTTTGCTGAATTTGCTTATAGAAGTGCACAATATAGGCAGCATCGCTTCCTTTGTTGTCTCAGAGGACAGAAGGGGACGGTTCTATTCTGGCCTTTTCAAGGCCAGAATAGAACCGTCCCCTTCTGTCCTCACTTTTGTCACGTCCCTTTGTCACACTAGAGGTACTTCCGGTCATAGAGGAGCGCGGCGTTCAACACCACCAGCACGGAGCCAACGTTATGGACCAAGGCGCCAGTCACCGGGTTGAGTACGGCGAGCACACTGAGGATGATGGCCACAAAGTTGATGCCCATGGCCAAACTGATGTTCAGCTTGATCAGCCTGAGGGTCGCATTCGATAGGCGTTTGAGGTAGGGGATCTTTACCAGCTCGTCGCCGGTCAGGGCGATGTCAGCGGCCTCAACGGCAATATCGCTGCCCATGCTTCCCATGGCAACACCCACATAGGCGGCCTTGAGGGCCGGGGCATCATTCACGCCGTCACCTATCATGCAGATGTGATGGCCGGCGTCTTGGTATTCCTGTATGCGCTCCACCTTCTGGGCAGGGAGCAGCTCTGCATAAATGTTGGTTATGCCCACCTGATCGGCAAAATAGTCTGCCGTCTGTCGGTTGTCCCCGGTGAGTAATACCGTGCCGGTACGGGCTGTCGCAAGCTCTGCGACCATGTCTTTTGCGCTATCCCGTAGCGTGTCTGAGAGCGCCACCAGACCAAGACAGCTACCCTGTCCAGTATCGTCCAACTTGCAGACCAACAGAAGCGCCTTGCCTTGGCTGCGCAGCTGTTCAGTGGCCTCCACCGCATCAGCGCTAAAAACCACGCCCTTCTCGTCAAGGTAGGCACTGCTCCCACACAACAGCCGCCTTCCCTCTACAACGGCACTGATACCCTTGCCCGGTACCATCAAGAAATCAACAGCTGGCAGCAAAGCCAGCCCCTCCAACCTGGCATGCGCAACAACCGCCTTACCCAGCGGATGCTCAGAGTAGGCCTCCGCCGAGGCAACCAGCTGCAGAAGCCGCTCGCGCGACACAGCAGCAGAAAAACACACCACGTCGCTGATCACCAGGGTGCCCTGGGTGAGCGTGCCCGTCTTGTCAAAGGCCACAAGGTCCACCTTGCCCATGCGCTCCAGGGCCTCGCCCGACTTGATGATGACCCCGTGTTTGGCGGCCTGCCCAATGGCGGCCATGATGGACGTGGGCGTTGCCAGCACCAGGGCGCAGGGGCAGAACACCACCAGCACGGTGACGCCCCGGATGATATCCGCGGTTACAAAGAAGGTGACCACCGCGATGAGCAGGGCGATGGGAACCAGCCACGACGCCCAGACATCAACGGTGCGCTGCATGGGGGCCTTGTTCTTCTCGGCATCCTGCACCAGGCGGATGAGCTTTTGCAACGACGAGTCCGCGCCCACCTTGGTGGCCCGGATATCCAGCGAGCCAAAGCGGTTGATGGTGCCGCAGAACACCTCGTCACCAGGGGATTTATCCACAGGCAGCGACTCCCCGGTGATGATGGACTGGTCAACGCTGGTGTTGCCCACAAGGATCTGCCCGTCCACGGGGATAGCCTCGCCGGGCAAAACGCGCAAAACATCGCCTTGCGCCACAAGCTCGATGGCAACCATCTCTTCGCGGCCATCCACAACCCTGCGGCCCTGCTCGGGGGTGAGGCTGATAAGCCGCCCCAGGCCCTTCCGAGCGCGCGCAACGGTCTTATCCTCCAATATCTCGCCAACAGCCATGATGAAGGCGACCTCGCCCGCCGCGAACAGCTCGCCGATGGCGATGGCCGCAATCATCGCCAACGAGATCAACAGCGACGAGCTTATCCGGCTCATGCCCTTCTTGCAGGCCAGCTTATAGACCGCGGTGTACAGCAGCGGCAGACCGCAGATGATGACCGTCACCCAGGCGGGGTCAACGGGGCTGGCAACATCGGCCAGCATCAGCACCAGGCTGATAACGAGAAAAACGCCGCCGACCACGGTCAACCACAACCCGGAAAGCAGCTTGATACCCCTCTTAGCAAAACCAGCGACTTGCGACATCTTCTACCTTTATCTCTGTTGGAATCCCATACCGCTCAAGAGCCCTACACAAGCCGGGAGAACTGCTCAAGCGCTGAGTTCAACTTCTTGAGCGTCTCTTCCCCCTGCCCCTCCTGGATGCCGTCTAACACGCAGTGGGAGAGATGATCCTCCAGCACAACCTGCCCGGTCTTGTGGAGCGCGGCCTTGACTGATCCTATCTGTATCAGTATCTCCTCGCAGCTTTTATCGTCCTCGATCATCTTGATCAAACCACGCACCTGACCTTCGATCCTTTTCAGGCGATTGGTCACCGCTTTGACGTCCCTGTTGTGAGTCATGATAAGTCTCCTTTGCCTATACCCAATACCCCTATACCCTATAGTATACACGAAAGAAGAGCCCTGCAACCCCCCACTTGCCAATTGCCGCAACCGCTGGCAAAAAAAACAGGGGAATCCCTGACATGAATCAAGGTGGAGTACCGTAGACTTTATCTACAGTTTCGGTACTGCGCGGACGGTAGCGTCGGCAGTATTCATTTATACTGTGTCAGTATTGTTAGTTCGGAGAGGATTCGTTGTCTGCCCGGCTTCGTTCGGGTAAGCAGGGAGGTGTACGTATGACAACAAAGGAGACCTGTATTGAGAGCTTTGACGCCGTGCTCGAGGAGCGCGGTGTGTCCCGCCGCCGGTTCCTTCAGTTCTGTGGGGCCCTGGCAGTGACGTTGGGGCTTTCAGAGGCGATGGTACCTTCTATCCATGAGGCTCTTGCAGAGAGTGTCATCGGGAAGGCAGATGGCAACCTGATGCCTGTCATCTGGCTTGAACTGGCATCATGTACGGGGTGTACAGAGTCCCTTGCTTCGGCGGAGACCCCGGATGTCGCGACAATAGTGCTCGAGCTTCTCTCGCTCAACTACGCAGAGACATTGTCAGCTGGCGCCGGTTTCTCGCTGGAGGAGGCAAAAGAGCAGACCATCGAGCACGGCGGCTACATCGTTGTGGTAGAAGGCGCGCTCATGGAGGGTTGGAACGGCAATGCGCTGAAGATCGCTAACGAGAAGGCAGTCGATATAGTGCGGCATTGCGCTTCTAACGCGGCGGCCATCGTCTGCGCCGGATCATGCTCAGTGGACGGCGGCTGGCAGGCCGCGGTGCCAAACCCCGGTGGGGCAACGGGCATCCAGGCATTCCTTGAGCGGTCGAAGGCTGATGGTAGCTTCACGCATGACATACCGCCCATCATCAACATCCCCTCCTGCCCATCGAACCCGGAGCATATCATCGCTGTCCTTGTCGACGTGCTGCTTATCGGCAGGTTCCCCGACCTCAACCAATACGGCATGCCTTCGGCGATGTTCGACCAGTACGTACACGATAATTGCCCGCGTCGCGGTCATTTCGAGAACGGCGAGTTCGTCTACCAGTTCGGATCCGTGGAGGAGGCCAAGGGATTCTGCCTGTACCCCATGGGTTGCAAGGGGCCGCAGACCAAGAACAACTGCCCCATAGTCCGCTGGAACCGTCGGGTAAGCTGGTGCGTCGAAGCCGGCGCTCCCTGCGCAGGCTGCGCAACCGCCAACCCGCTCAAGTCCGGACGCAACTGGGTGGATACCAACGCCCCCTTCCTCAAGCGCTTCCGCAGCATCACCATTGCCGACATCCCCTTCCAGCCCATGGTCATCGGTTGGGGTGTCACCGGTGTTGTAGCCGCGCTTATCGTCATCCACGGCATAGGGATGAAGGCAACCGGCCGCACCAAGGGTGGCGCGGACTTCGAGGCTGAGCGCAAGTGGGACAAGAAGCACCCGGACAAGGCCCTTGGCCCCAGTGTCAAAGCGCTGGAGGCCTCAAAGAAGAACGCCAAGCCAAAGGCTAAGGCTGAGAAGGTTGAGGCTGAAGTCGCCTCGGAGGAAACTCAGGAAGGAGGCGATGAATAATGGCGAAGAAGATCATCCTCACTGATGATGTCGAGATCGTCCCTGATGGAGGCGAACCGCTGGGAGACGGAGAGCAGCAGGTTGTTCCCATCTCTGGGGAAGTCCCCTATGAGGACGAAGAAGGACTCAAGAAGGAGCCCCGACCGGCGCCCGGCAAGCGGCCAAGCGGGTCCTCCATTGTCGATCCGGTGAACCGTATCGAAGGCCATCTGCGCCTCGACATGGTGGTCGAGAACGGCTTTGTCACCAAGTCCTGGGTGTCAGGCGGTCTGTTCCGCGGTATGGAGATCGTGCTTCAGAACCGCAAGTCAGCGGATGCCGCCTATATCGCACAGCGTATCTGCGGTGTCTGTCCAGTCTCACATGCCCACTCGGCCTGCATTGCCGCCGAGAAGAGCTACGGAGCGAACGACAGCTTCTACCAGGCCCTGCCAACGGCTGCGCGGATCATACGTAACATCATTGAGGGCGCGCAGTTCCTGCACTCCCACATCCTTTGGTTCTATAATCTCGCGGCCCTGGATTATGTCAACCCGCTTAACGCCCTGAGCGCTGATATCGCGAGCACGGTTGCCCTGGCAAATGCCGCGGGGACCACCCAGGCTGACTACGCCGGGTTACAGAGGCGCCTTAAGGCCTTTGCGGACAACGGCCAGCTCTCGATCTTCTCGGGAAACTGGTTCGACGCCAAGGACCACGACGGCAGATCCGCCTACAAGCTCCCACCGGAGCTTGACCTCATCGCAACCGCGCACTATCTGGAGGCGCTTGAGATGCAGGCTGTGGCCTCTGAGATCAGCGGTATCATCGGCGGCAAGATGCCACACATCATGTCCTCGCTGCCGGGTGGGACCACCTTTGTCCCCACCTCGCAGAACCTCGACGACATACTCTTCCGCATCGAGAGGCTGCAGAACTGGATCCGCAACACCATGATCCCCGACACGCTGGCCATCGCCGGGTACTACCTGGCTGTGGAAGGCGGGGAGAGCGATTTCTTCTACGGCGGTAATGCGGGCAACTACATTGCCTGGGGTGTATTCGAGTCTCCCAGCTTCAAGCCCGAGGAGCGCTATCTGCCCGGCGGCGTCTGGAGCTTCAAGGATTCCAAGTACACAAAGGTCCAGAACTGGGACGAGACGCTCATCACCGAGACCACCGCTTATTCCTTCTACGATAAGAACATCGATGATGGCACGCCGCTCAATCCACGCGATGGCATCACCGCTCCGCTTTACAAGGAAGAATACGCGCTGGATGACATCCGCGACCATCCCAAGGATGGAGCCCCCTACACCTGGGACAAGGCCCCTCGTTATGACGGCCTGCCCTTTGAGGCCGGAGCGCTCTCCCGCCTGCTCGTTGCCTACAACCGCGGCGTGCCGGAGATCGTCGAAGGCGTCGACGGCGTGCTCAAGGCGCTTGGCGTACCCGGGAAGCTCGAAGTCCTCAACTCGACACTGGGACGGACCGGCGCCCGCAACGTTGAGACCCTCTATGTCGCAGACAAGATGCGGGAATGGGTCAATGAGCTCATCGAAGCCATCAAGGGCGGCGACTCGAGCACCTTCCTTGAGGCCAAGGAGCACACCGGTGAGGGTGCAGGCATGTGGGAGGCCCCGCGTGGCGCTCTGTACCATTACATGAAGGTCAAAGACGATGTCATCGACAAGTACCAGATCATCATCCCCACAACCTGGAACATCTCTCCTCGGGACCAGGCTGGGACTCAGGGCCCCATAGAGACCTCTCTGCTCGGCGTCCCTGTTGAGGATCTTGACAAGCCGATCCACGCACTGAGGGCCGTCCATAGCTTCGACCCCTGTGTCGCCTGCGCGGTCCACATCACTGAACCAAAGACGGGCAAGAAATTCTCTACCGTGACGAACCCTTGGGGGGTGAAGTAAGATGGCTCATCTCGCACACTACCGTCAAGCGCATCCGCTGCCGTTTGTCATCACTCACTGGATCAACCTTGTCTCCATGATCCTTTTGATCCTCACAGGATTCTATATCCACTTCCCGCTATTCTCGGGATTCATGGGCGTCGCCCGTGGCGCGCACCTGTTCTTCGCGTTTGTCCTGGTGATCAACATGGTCTTCCGTGTAATCGCGGCGTTCTTTGTCAAGTCAGCCCCTGACGGTGGCACACGCAAGCTTGACTATGACTTCAAGGGCTTCCTGCCACAGAAGGATAACCGCCATCAGTTCGGCGCCTGGATCGCCTACTACCTGTTCTTCAAGAAGGAGCATCCCCTGGGCGGCAAGTACGGTGTCCCGCAGAAGCTCACCTATGTCGCCATACCGCTCTTGATCCTGCTGATCGCCTTCACCGGCTTCAGCCTGTGGGCCCCGACCTCGGTTGTCGGCCCCTTTGCGGCCTTCAACGCCCTGGTGGGAAGCATGATGGTCACTCGCATCATCCACTTCTTCTTCATGTTCGTGTTCATCATCTTCATGCTGATCCATGTCTACCTGGCTAACATCGAGGGCCTTGCCCCAAGCAAGATGATGTTCGCCTGGAAAGAGCACGGTGGTCTGGTCTATGACCCCGAGCTCCACAACATCGTCGGCGAGGACGATCTGGAGGACTGACAACAGCACGTAGTATTCAGTACGAGAAGGGCGGCATGGTCGCCCTTCTCCTTTTTGGGAAGCACCGAGTATCATGGTAGGCATGGAAAAACGTATCGGCATATTGTGTGTGGGCAACATCCTCATGTTGGATGAGGGTGTGGGGTCGCGGGTGGCGCAGGAGTTCATCAAACGCTATGAGCTTCCCGGGAACGTAGAGATACTCGACCGGGGCGTCATGGGTATGGCGTTGCTTTCCGACCTGAAACGCTTTGATGTGATCCTTCTGGTAGACGCCGTGGATAACACTGGCACAGCGCCGGGGACGGTGGTGACCTATCTGCCGGAGGACATCGCCCCCTATGAGGCCTTCCATGGCGCTCACGATACCCGTTTCATCGATGTTCTTGAGGCTGCGGTCCTGCTGGGGTACCAACCTGAGGCTCATTGTCTGGGCGTGCAGGTGCAAAACGGGTGTCCTGCAGAGTACACGGTTGGTCTGACGCCGCCAGTGGAGGAGGCCCTGCCATTTATTTTGGAATGTATAAAGGGGTTTTTGGAGGGATTCGACCTTATCGTGACCGAGAAAGAATAACGGATTTTGACATAATAATCGGTAATAACACCAGCTAATACACGTTGGATTCAGAGAGATTATCCGAGATTTCCCTGAGTTCCATCAATTTAATTAAAATTGCCTTGCAAAAAGCAAAATAAAATGCTATCAAATAGTGGTGAGACATTGCTTTACCTCAGACCCCATTCTGGAGTAAACTGTCTTGACAACAAAATGTTACCAAACCGGTAACAAATGAGAAGCAGTAAAGGGGACTTCTCAAGGTATTGATCCAACGGGTAGTTGGAGAATGAAGAGAGGAGGGACTATGGAGCTGTTATTTGGTGGATGCGGTGTGTTTGCCGCATTGGATGCGGTGTTGTTAGCGCGTATCCAGTTCGCGCTTTGTGTCATCTTCCATTTTCTGTTTGTTCCATTGTCCATCGGCCTGGGGTTGTTTGTCGCTCTGGCCGAGACGCGTTACTACAAGACAAAGGATCCAAAAGACAGAGCACGGACGATGTTTTGGGCGAAGATCTTCACAACAACATTCGTCATCGGCGTTGCCACTGGTATCACCATGGAGTTCAGCTTTGGCACCAACTGGGCCAACTACTCCCGCTATGTAGGTGATATCTTCGGCGCTCCACTCGCGGCGGAGGCGCTATTGTCCTTCTTCCTCGAGTCTGTCTTCCTGGGGATCGTACTCTTTGCGCGCGATAAGATCGCTCCAAAGCTGTATCTGGTCTCCGCGTGGCTCGTATGGTTCGGGTCAGCCCTCAGCGCTCTGTGGATCCTGATCGCCAACTCCTGGATGCAGACCCCTGCTGGTTACCAGGATCTTGGCACCAAGGCAGAGATCACAGACTTCTGGGGTGCAGCGCTCAACCCCTCAACGGTTGCGCGCTATCTTCACACCGTAGACTCGGTCATCATCCTCGCCTCTTTCTGCGTCATGGCCATCGGAGCGTACTACCTGCTCCGCAAGCGCAATCTTGATGACGGCGCAAGGTTCATCAAGACCGGTCTCACCATCGGTATCATCACGGTCATCCTCATGCTTCCGTTCGCTCACATGCAGGCTACTGTTGTTGCTGAGCAGCAACCAGCCAAGCTTGCTGCCATGGAGGGGCAGTGGGAAGACGGTCCGGCTGACATGATGCTCTTCGGTTGGGTTAACGAGGAGACTCAGACCACCACGGGTCTTGGTATCCCTGGCTTCACCAGTTTCCTGGCGAGCTTCGATACCTCAACGGTCTACCCTGGACTGAACACAACCGCAAACGCAGTTGACTTCAGCTCAGGCAAGTACTCAGGCGTCAAGGCAGACAGCTACAAGGGTGGTAACCCCCCGGTTAACATCACCTTCCAGGCATACCACCTCATGGTTGCCCTCTATGCCCTGCTCATCATCTGGCTGATCATCGCCGGCATCACCCTCAAGGGTATCAACAAGGCGAAGAAGCCCTCCAAGCTCGCCCTATACCTGATGATCTTCGGCCCGCTTATCCCCTTCCTTTGTATCCAAGCAGGCTGGATGGTTGCCGAGATCGGCCGTCAGCCATGGGTCGTTTACAACCTGCTCGAGACCGCCAAGGGCGTATCTCCCGTTGTCAGCGCACCTGAGCTGCTGATCACCATCGTTTTGTTCGTCCTGTTCTATCTCATCCTCTTCATTGCCTGGTTGCGCATAGTGCTCGGCCAGATCAAGAAGGGTCCCCAAGTCGACGGAAAGGCAGAGGCTCCCAAGGTCATAGAGATCGAAGATGCCGCTGTGCCAGCTGTCGCTGCCTCGGAAGGTGGTGAGTGAACATGGGTGCTATCCTAACTACTGGCTCTGCTATGCATGACGGTCTGGCAATCCTATGGTTCCTCCTGATCGCCGTCCTTATCCTTGGCTATTTCATCCTTGATGGTTTCGACCTTGGCGCTGGCGTCCTCTATCCCTTTGTAGCAAAGAAGGATAACGAGAAGGCGCTGGTCCGCCGTGCTATCGGCCCGCTGTGGGACGGTAATGAAGTCTGGCTGCTCACCGGTGGCGGCGCGCTGTTCGCGGCTTTCGCCCCAGCCTATGCCACAAGCTTCTCAGGCTTCTATCTTGCTATCATGTTGGTCTTGTTCGGCCTGATCTTCCGCGCTGTCGCTGTTGAGTACCGTGACCGCGACACCAAGTGGAAGAAGTTCTGGGACGGCGCCTTCTTTATCGGCAGCTTCCTGCCAGCCCTGCTCTTTGGCGCTGCCGTAGGTAACTGCATCGCTGGCGTTGCCCTGGTAGGAGCCGGAAGCACCGCTCATCTGGCCGCTGGCCTGGCGGTAGGCGACTATGTCGGCGGGTTCTTCTCACTGTTGAACCCCTTTGCACTGCTCTGCGCGATCATGGGCCTGGTGGCCTTCATCACCCAGGGCGCTGCCTGGCTGGCCCTCAAGGCTCCCGTTGGCAGTGAGGTACATCAGCGTGCCGTGAAGTTCCGCTCGCTCTTCAACATCATCGAGCTTGTTGTCTTCGTGCTGCTCAGCGCTTTCTTCCTCCTGTTTGTGCTTCCCACCTTTGACGGACGCAGTGGCATGCTCTTTGCCTATGTCTTTGCCGGCGTCTTCATACTTGGGTGGATTGTGGCACGTCTGTTCATGAACAAGGGCAACGACCTGATGAGTTTCTTAGCTTCGAACCTGATCCCTATTGCTCTCATCGGCATCACCGCCGCTTCGCTGTTCCCCAATCTCATACCAGCTGCAGCGAACCCGGAGGGTGTTGTCACGTACTTCTTCCTTCCAGGACAGGACATAGTTGCGGATTCGATCACTATCTTCAGTGCGGCGAACTCCCAGCTCTGCCTGACAGCGATGACGATCATCACCTGCATCGGCCTCCCGCTTGTGCTGGTCTATCACGTCATCATCTATCGCACTTTCCGCGGTAGGATCAAAGAAGAGGATCTGGTGGAGTACTAGACCGCTTATAATCGCATCAGTCTTCTGACCAAGGCCCCGGGCAATTGCCCGGGGCCTTGCCATATTGTGTCGCACGCCCCTTTGTCATGTGTCACGTCCCCTTTGTCAAAATGGGAGCGGGATGTTTGACAAGGCGTTCAGCGCTACCCTATACTCTGGCTGCTTTACCAGATGAGAGCTGGAATAAGGGCGGCTCTGAGTATTTAAGGAGGCTGGTTTTATGTGTTTTCGCCCAGCAGCAGCAGCTGTGCCAACCAAGTGTCCGAACTGTGGAGCCTTGAATCCCCCCATTGCAAAGACTTGCCTCAAATGTAAAACCGATTTGACAGAATTGAATACACCAGCTGAAGAGAAGAAGCAGGAAGAAGAATAGCCTGTCAAAAACCGGCGAGAAGTGAAGCGCCTGACGCTGATTCTTCTGTCTGCTCGATAATAGGGAGATGGCTCTATTACTGTTTCTGGAAAACCGCAGGTTACTATCAGGTTTGCGACTGGTTCAGAGGGAAAACTGATCGAGTCCCTCTTATTGGAGCAGCGCCTGTACTTGGCAGGTGATACAACTGATCACGTGGTGCTGGTCGATCCAGACGGAACCATCCTGGGCACAGCGATGCTCAGTCGCTGGGGTGAGCAGCTGTTCCATTTGGATGTTATCGGGGTTCGTGTTTCAGAATGCGGCAAAGGGTTCGGAAGCATTCTTCTGGGCACCCTGGTGAGGATTCCCTGGGAATATTGTCGTAAGGTATACGAGTCGGCTTCCCTCAATCAAGAGAAGCCGACACAGGATAATCCGTTGGAACAAAGGAAGTGCATCATCTCCACGGTTGCGCGTGGCACAGCGCAGGCGTTCTATCGCCAACACGGCTTTGAGGCTTGTACCTTTGGTGACTTACCGGAGCTCTACCTCGGGCAATGCGCCACATGCACAGACAAAGGGTTCTGTGATCCGGTTGCGATGATTCGACGATAAACCCCACCTCATCTGGAAAAGAGAACCGTCTTAGATTTGCCTGCCGCCTTAACCGCTAATTCCTCAACTGGCCCATACTCCATAATCAATGATTGACAATGATGAACACATTTTGGCATCTTTCCAGCAGCTACACGGTCCTGGCAGAGATCGCAGATATCTGTGGGCACAGGAACGTAGTCATATTGCCACCGGGTCTCATCGATTCTCCAAGGCCCTATCTGGGCAAGTTGGATCCCGAATTGCCCTTCTGGTAGGTTCTTTTCTGTCTTGCAGGCCACTTCACAACTATGGCAGCCTGTACAGAATTCGTAATCAATCAATAAACCGTAACCTGACATGGTTTTCTCCTTTAATGAATGACCTGTTCTCCCTGAGTATTATTCTTGCTCCTGCTGATAATACGCATGCCCATCGCTGACATACAAACGAGCAGCTAAGGCACGGGCCTTCTCTTCAGCTGTGCTTTCCAATGAGTCATTTTCAGGTGTCACTTTGTAGACCTTGCAAATCAGTGTTTTGAATGGTGCGCCAAAGCCGGATGGCCCCATATCACACATGGGTGTCAGGTTGTTGGAATTGGATTCAAAGGCACCGAAGTAGCTTGGAGCTGCACCGTCTTTTTCTGGGAACCACCA